>NZ_WWIQ01000008.1:0-826 GCF_009862985.1 Streptomyces sp. SID5464
TTCATGAATGTCAGCGCGCCGTTCCCAGCGGATGCGCAGGCGTCGGAAGCCGTGGAGCCAGGCGAAGGTCCGCTCGATCACCCACCGGTAGGTGCCCAGTCCTGTGCCGTGCCGGGTGCCGCGGCGGGCGATGGCTGGCACGATGCCTCGCTCACGGACCTGGTTGCGGTAAGGGTCGTGGTCGTAGCCGCGGTCGGCGAAGAGCGAGTCCGGTTTGCGGCGGGGACGGCCGACCCGGCCACGGACCGGTGGGATCGCGTCCGGCAACGGCAGCAGCTGGGTGACGTCGTTGCGGTTGCCGCCCGTGACCAGGACCGCGAGCGGGGTGCCGTGTCCGTCGGTGATCAGGTGATGTTTCGAGCCCGCCCGGCCCCGGTCGACCGGCGAGGGGCCCGTGTGGATCCCCCTTTAAACGCCCTGACGTGCGAAGAGTCGACCACGCAGCGGGACCAGTCGAGCTTCGCCGCCGCGTTCAGCTCGGCGAGCAGTACCTCGTGCAGCCGCTGCCACACGCCGGCCTCGTTCCAGTCCCGCAGCCGTCGCCAGCACGTCATGCCCGAGCCGAAACCGAGTTGCTTCGGCAGGTACTCCCACTGGATCCCGGTGTGCAGTACGTAGAGGATCCCGCACAGCACATCCCGGTCCGGCAGCGGCTTGCGACCCGGGTACCTGAAGCGCCGCTCGCGCTGCGGCAGCAGCGGCTCCAAGCGGTCCCACAGCTCATCCGACACCATCCACGGCGAACTCTCCACACCCGACCGAACGCTCAACTCACATGTCAGCAACGGCCATCAGCGTCGATCCACCTCATTGTGTTAGCCGTTGT
>NZ_WWIQ01000008.1:949-162871 GCF_009862985.1 Streptomyces sp. SID5464
ATCAGCGTCGATCCACCTCATTGTGTTAGCCGTTGTAAGGGTGCGAGAGAAATCGCCCTTCGCGGGGCAAACTTACGCAAACAGGATCACGGCGCGGACGACGGCGTGATCCGCAGGCTGGTGCACGGTCGCGAGCCGAAGCCGCCGCGATCGTCCTGTCAGAGCGAGGCGATAGGGTTCGAACTCAGTTCGACCGAAGTGCGGGTGTCCGCCGCAGAACCGGAGGCTCGACCCGGTGAAGTTCATTGTCCTGCCCCAAGACACGCCGGTGCGTTCAGGACCCGAAGCTGCGGTCCTAGTAGCCGATGACTGGGATGACTTCGGCTTCCGCACCAGCTACACGCTTTGGTACCGAGACTCGGTGACGCAGACGAACCTAGGTTTCGTCAAGGTCGCCGTTGCCGGGCAGGAAGACGGCCCCAGCCCCATCCGTGCCGGGGTTTACGATGGTTCGCCACCGGGTGAACTCTTCTCGCTCGGGCAGAGCGATCTCTACTACGACAACATCAAGAAGCTCGGACACGACAGGCGCGAAGAGATCCTGCGAGGGCTCTCTGATGTGGCCTACAACCCCGACCTTCTTGAGACCGCTATGCAGTACCCAGTGACACGCTCATCACTGTTGCGGACGATTGACGAACAGACAGTCAGGGTGCAGTTCAACCGGATCGCACGCGGCGGAGTCCGGCTGACCGAGTACCGATTCCGCTATACCGCACCGGGGCATGGTGTTGAGAGCACTCTCGACTTCGCGATCGATCCTGACTCCAGGCCATCTAGCAACATTCATGTCCTCATTGGCCGCAACGGGGTTGGCAAGACGACCTTGCTGCGGAATCTCGCCGCTGCGGTCGTCTGGCCCGAGAGGCACGCGAAATTCGGCCGCGTGGATGTGCTCCCGACGTCCACGTCCACAGACGGCGAGCGCTTCGTGAACGTAGTCTCGGTCACCTTCAGCGCGTTCGATCCCTTCGTCGAAGTAGTCGAGGAGAGTGATCCTCAAGCGGTGAAGTACACCTACGTCGGGCTGCAAAGCGCCTCGCTCAATGATCTGCCCACCGGCACCCAGCAGCAACGACTACAATCGGCCTTCAACGCTGGAATCCATGCTGTCATCAACTCGCGCGACCTCATGCGCTGGCGCGACGCCATGATGCTGCTAAGCCGCGACCCGCAGTTCGCGGACTCCGCTATTTCGGCCTACGCCCGCGACATACGGGCTGGCATGAAAGTTACGGAATCCCACGTTCGAGACCTGACCTCTGCCTTCGGGAGGATGAGCTCGGGTCACGCCATCGTGGTGCTGACCATGACACAGCTCGTGCATCTCGTGGTCGAGCAATCCTTGGTCCTTGTCGCCCACTTCGACGGGAAGCTCGGCGGAGGCCTGTACCTGGCGGTTGGCCGGGTCAACGAGGCACGCGCATCGGCGGACCTCCTGAGTGGTTACGACGGGCCGGAGCCGTTCGCCGCCGAGCACCCTGCTGAGTACCTTGCCCTCTGCGTGATCTGCAGCCGCCTTGCCCACAGCGAGATACGCGGCATGAACATGGAAGGCGCTCGCCCGGGGCTGCTGAGTAATCTCGCAGACGATCCCAACTGGGCCATCCGAGCCTTTCGAGGCACCGGCGCCTTCGATGACACGGCGGCCTTCGAGGAGCGGGACCTGTTCCGATTCCTTACAGGGGACGATCGAGGTGACAGCCAGATTCTCTACACAGGCTCCGCAAGCCCGCAGGTGGCGAGCCGATGGGAGGGGTTCCGAAGGGAGATCCGCCAGAGTCTGGCCGGCAACCTGGAGTGGGAGTCGCTGGTCAATGGTTGGCTCGATGAGGCGAGTCGGATGGTCGGGGACGGGGACGTCGGGCTACACATCTACAACCCCTGCAACCTCCTGCAAGCAATCATCCACGGGTGGCCGGATCGGATGGAGGAGTTCTTGCCCATGGTCATGGGTGAAGCCGTACCCGCCCAGGGGCAGCCGAGCTCAGTGCGTGGTGCCTTGTGCTGGAGCGGGCGAGGCGTGTCGCTCCCCGAGGCAGTACGGCTCGTCTATCGGGACCCGCTGTTTCTGATGAGCAACATGTACGGCGGGATCATGTGGGAGCGTGACCAAGAACTGCTGGACCTCCTCGGGCTTCAGTACGTGCTCTTGGAGAAGATCGGACCCGACCGGGCTAGGCCGTCTGCGATCAACGAGCGGCGCATCTGGGTGCGACGCGAGCAGAGTGTTCGCGCCTACTCCTCACTTGCACACCCTTCTGCGTACGCACAGGCATACGCAGAAATAGCAGCCGACGGCGAGATCGTCTCCGTCACGCAGTACCTCAACAGGCATCCGCGTGAGGTGGAAATGGTGGCCAGGGAGTACCGCGCCCTCGTTCATGCCGTTTAGCGGCCAACGGTCGCGACCGAGCCGATCGCGACACTGAAGGTCTCGGAGACGCCCTGCCTGCCGGGTCGATCCGGGCTGCTGCCCGGCGGGCAGACTGGCAGTTCGAGAAGGGCCAGCCCGCCTGGGGACGCTGACAGGCTGCGCCCAGTCGGCGGGCCGCCGTAACGCCGTTCAGCGTGAGGCACCCTGCGGCCACAACATCCGTACAGGGACGCCGTTGCACTCGGCGTAGCCCACGACGTCCGCTGTGCCGCCGTACCCCCGCGCGGGTTTCCCGTCGCACACGGCCAGCAGCTCGTCCACCAGGCCGACGAGGAGTTCGCTGCCCGCCTGGTGGGCCTCGGACGTCGACTCGGTCAGGCCGGTTTCGTGTACGTCGGACGCCTGCCGGATCAGCTCGTCGTACGTGTTGTGATGCCACTCAGGGAGGCTGTCGCGATACTCGGTGACCGGAATGACGACTTCGAGGCGTCCGCCGTGCGTGAGGACCGCCTCCGTGGACCAGGAGTCGGGACCGTCGGCGATGCATGAGACGGCGACCAGTTCTGAGGTGTCGTAGCGTACCGCCTCGCTGAGCATCGCCCGCACTCGTTCCTCGACCTCCGCGCTGAGCCCGCGGTGCCCCGTGATCCCCACCCGCACTCTGTACCTCCCACAGGTAGACGCCGTGCAGTTGCTCGTCGAAGTCCCGCACCACCTTGGGCGGTGCACTGGTCGTGAGAGTACGGCGCATGGTGCGGGCCCGCTCCACGATCCGCCCCGACCGGTACTTGAGCCCGGTGTTCAGCGCGCGGGAGGCGAGGGCGAACGCCGCATCGACGCGTCCTCCGGCGAGATGGCCGGAGGCGATGTCGAGCACCAACAGCGCACGCTGCTTCTCGTGGCCGGTGGCAAGCGCCTCAGTGTCCTCGGAGAGCACCCAGTCGGCGAGGCCGAGCCGTGCACCGCAGGCCACTCGGGCGGCGGCGACCTTCATTTCGGTGAAAGTGAACACCCATGGCCATGGCGGCGGTTCGTGCCCATCCAGGGTGGCGGCCTGCGTGCCGCCCTCGCCTCCGTGAACCGGCAGCCCGCCGTCGCCTTCTACCTCTGGCGGAAGCCGGAGGGCGCGTACCTGCCGCTGACGATCGACGTCCTGCGCGTCAAAGGCGGGGCGATCACCGAGATCGTCACATTCCACGACGACCAGTTCCCGCGGCTCGGGCTTCCCGAGCGCCTGCCGGCGGACGGCACGGAGTAGTCCCGTCCCGGTGGTCGCTCGCCCTCCTCGTGCTACACCGGCTTGAGCCGGGAACAGGTCGTGCGCTCCCTGTCGGTCGTTCTCTTTCCGAGCGGGGAAACCGCCATAGCTGCAACGTGCGCAAACCCCGCGACGGACCCCCCACCCTCCCCCGTAGAGCAGACGACAGGAAGCTCACAGGGAGGGGAACAGCACGTGGCAGGGCACAGGGGCAGACGTGTCAGAGGTGTGGCGGCCGCAGTAGTGGCGATGGCGGCGCTCACCGCGTCACAGGCGCCGGGGGCGGTGACGGCGCGGGCCTCCGCGCCCGCGGCCCGTCCGGCACTCGGCGAGGACGGACCGAGCGTCTCCGGCGACGCGCCGTACCGGACCGAGCTTCCACCGCTGCGGACCGGAAAACGCGCGAGTGACGGGGCTGCGGCGGAGGTGGGTGGCGTGCTGCCGGCGAGTGTGTTCGCCGCCTATCGGCGGGCCGAGGAGCGGCTCGCGCGCGAGGCGCCCGGCTGCCGGCTGCGCTGGCAGCTGCTGGCGGCGATCGGGCAGGTGGAGTCGGGTCAGGCGCGGGGCGGCAGGGTGACGTCGGACGGCACGACCGTGGCGCCGATCCTCGGGCCGCGGCTGGACGGCGTGGCCTTCGCGCTGATCCGGGACACCGACAACGGTGCCCACGACGGGGACACGGCGTACGATCGCGCGGTCGGGCCGATGCAGTTCATCCCGTCGACCTGGGCCCGCTGGGGCGCGGACGGCAACGGCGACGGGCGCATGGATCCGAACAACGTCTTCGACGCGGCCCTCGCCGCCGGACGGTATCTGTGTGCCGGCGGCCGGGACCTGTCCGTCCCCGCCCAGCTGGACCGGGCGATCCTCGGCTACAACCACTCGGCGGCCTATCTGCGCACGGTCAGGGCCTGGTACGCGTACTTCGTGGAAGGGCACCGGGTGGTGCCGGACGGATCCGCGGGGTCCTCCTCCGCCGGGTCGTCCTCCGCGCGTCCGGAGCCGTCGCGGTCCCCCTTGAAGCCGAAGGAGGCCTCACCGACCCCCTCCGCCCGGCCGGGTGCTCCGCCGTCTCGCACCCCGTCGCCCTCTGCCTCCCCGGCCCCGGCCAGAACCCGCCCGGCGCCGGAACCCGGGAAGCCGGACGAGCCGCAACTCCCCGCCCCCGACCCGGACATCCAGCTCCCCGGCGGCGACCTGCTGCCCAGTGACGCTCCACTCGCCCGTAACAGCGCGGACTCGATGACCGCCACCCCCTCCACAACCGCCGATACTGGGCGGTAATGTCGCCCCCCGCCGGACAGCACGAGGCCGGTGGGAGCGCGAAGGGGCCCTCATGGCGACGGACATGCCTGCGGACATGCCCGCAGAGACACCCGCTCAGACGCAGGCCGCCGACGAGCGGTGGCGGCGCATGTGGAGCCACCGCGAGCACCTGCTCAAGGTGGCCCGCCGCAGGTCGATGAGCCCGGAGGACGCCGAGGACGCGGTGCACGAGGCGATGCTGCGCGCCGCCGAGCGGCCCGACCTGGACGAGGAGCGGCTCGCGGCCTGGCTGACGACGGTGACGATGCGGCTGTGCGTCGACCGCTACCGGCAGGTGAACCGCGAGGCCGAGGTGCGTACCAGCCCGACGCTCGTCACCCCCGGTCCGGTGCCCGTCGAGGAAGTGGTGTGCGACCGGGCCGAGGCGAAGTGGCTGGCGGTGCGCAGTGGTGAGCTGCCCGCGCGGCAGGCCGAGGCGCTGCGGCTGAAGTCGCAGGACCTGGACGTCGGCCAGGTCGCCGTCCGGATGGGGCTGAGCTACCGGACCGTCGAGTCGCTGCTGGCCCGGGCCCGGCGGACGCTGCGGCAGTCGCTGGCGGCCACGCTCGGGTTCGCTCTGTTCCTGATCGGGTGGGGGAGGCCGCGCGGAGTCGGCAGGGTGCAGGCCGTCGCGGTCGCCTCGACGGCGGCGTCCCTGGCGGTGGCGGGCCTCGTGCTGCCGTACGCCCTCGACGGCAGCGGGGGCGGGGGCGGTGCGGCGCCTCGGCCCGCGGTCGCCTCGCCGGACGCGGAGACCTTGCGGCCGGACAGCGGTGGCGGGGGTCGTACGCCGGGGGTCGAGCCCGCGGCGGAAGCAGCCGACCGGCGAGCGGCCGAGTCCCGAACAGCGGGGGGCCTCCCGCTGTCCGTCCCGCCGCTGCCGGAGGTCCCGGACGTTCCGGTGGCTCCAGTGGTTCCGGTCGTTCCGGGCGTCCCGGTGACGCCGCTGCCCTCGCTGTCCGCGCCGGAGATCCCGGACGTGCCCGACGTCCCCAAGCCAGGTGTCCCCGACCTGCCCGGGGAGCACTCCGCCCTGCCGACGGACACGGCGCTCCCGGCGACCCCGGCGGTCCCGGATGCTCCGGAGTCTCCAGCCGTACCGTCCACCCCGCTCCCCGAGCCCACGCCACGCCCGCTTCCCTAGCGTCCGGAAGCCCGCCCGAAAGCGCCCGGAAGCCGCCCGGAAACCCGCCCGAAAAAAATCCGCCCCCCGAGCGACGGACCCCCCCACCCCTCCCCGTAGAGCAGATGTCAGAGCTGCTCCAGGGACATGGGCTGAAGGGCGGGACCGGATGGGTGTCGAGATCTGTGTGGAAGGGCTGACCAAGTCCTTCGGTCACCAGGTCATCTGGCAGGACGTCTCACTGACGCTGCCCGCCGGGGAGGTCTCGGTCATGCTCGGTCCCTCCGGCACGGGTAAGTCGGTCTTCCTCAAGACGCTCGTCGGACTGCTGAAGCCGGAGCGCGGGTCGATCACCATCCAGGGCCGGGACATCACCAAGCTCCGCGAGCACGACCTGTACGAGGTGCGCAAGCTGTTCGGCGTGCTGTTCCAGGACGGTGCGCTGTTCGGCTCGATGAACCTGTACGACAACATCGCCTTCCCGCTGCGCGAGCACACCCGAAAGTCCGAGAGCGAGATCCGGCGCATCGTGCTGGACAAGATGGACATGGTCGGGCTGATCGGGGCGGAAGGGAAACTGCCCGGTGAGATCTCCGGCGGGATGCGCAAGCGGGCGGGGCTCGCCCGGGCGCTCGTGCTCGACCCGGAGATCATCCTCTTCGACGAACCCGACTCCGGCCTCGACCCGGTCCGCGTCGCCTACCTCAACCAGCTCATCGTCGACCTCAACGCCCAGATCGACGCGACCTTCCTGATCGTCACGCACGACATCGCCTCGGCCCGCCAGGTGCCGGACAACATCGGGCTGCTGTTCCGCCGGGAGCTGGTCATGTTCGGCCCGCGCGAGGAGTTGCTGACGAGTGACGAGCCCGTCGTACGGCAGTTCCTGAACGGCCGGATGCAGGGCCCGATCGGCATGGCGGAGGAGAAGGACGCGGCGCAGGTCGAGCAGGAGCTCGCGCAGGTCGGCGACGGCCCGCGCGTTCAGGAGCCGGCTCCCCGTCTCCTGCCGGGTCCGGGCATCACCCGGCCGCCCCGCTGGCAGGCGATCGCCCGGCGCGAGGCCCGGCTCCAGCAGAAGGAGGTGGCCGGCGCGTGAGCCTGTCACCCGTCGGAGCGCTGCGGCACTCGGGCAGCCTCTTCGCGATGGCGCTGGACGTCGTCCGGACGATCCCCCGACGGCCTTTCCAGGCACGGGAGTTCATCCAGCAGACGTGGTTCGTCGCGAGTGTGACGATCCTGCCGACGGCCCTGGTCTCCATCCCCTTCGGGGCGGTCATCGCGCTCCAGATCGGCAGCCTGACCCGGCAGCTGGGCGCCCAGTCCTTCTCGGGGGCCGCCTCCGTGCTCGCCGTGCTGCGCGAGGCCTCGCCGATCGTCACCGCGCTGCTGATCGCGGGCGCCGGCGGCACAGCGATCTGCGCCGACCTCGGGGCGCGGAAGATCCGCGACGAGATCGACGCGATGCAGGTGCTGGGCATCGACCCCATCCACCGGCTGGTCGTCCCCCGCGTGCTGGCGTCGATGCTGGTGGCGGTGCTGCTCAACGGCCTGGTGTCGGTGGTCGGCGTGGCGGGCGGCTACTTCTTCAACGTCGTTCTCCAGAACGGCACCCCGGGCGCCTACCTGGCCTCCTTCACCACCCTCGCCCAGCTCTCCGACCTGTGGGCGGCCGAGGTCAAGGCGCTGGTGTTCGGCGCGATCGCCGGGATCGTCGCCTCCTACAAGGGGCTGACCGCGAAGGGCGGACCCAAGGGTGTGGGCGACGCGGTGAACCAGTCGGTGGTGATCACCTTCATGTTGCTCTTCGTGACGAACTTCGTGATGACCGCCGTGTACTTCCAAGTCGTTCCGCAGAGGGGCTGAGGCATGGCGCTGCTGAGTCGTCTGGAGGAGCTGGGTGCCCAGCTGTCCTTCTACGGGCGGTCACTGGCCTGGACCGGCCGCACCCTGCGCCGCTACAAGAAGGAGATCCTGCGGCTGCTCGCCGAGGTGAGCTTCGGCCGGGGCGCGCTCGCCGTCGTGGGCGGCACGGTCGGCGTGATCGCCTTCCTGTCGTTCTTCACCGGCACGGAAGTGGGGTTGCAGGGGTACGCCGCGCTCAACCAGCTCGGCACCTCCAACTTCGTGGCGTTCCTCTCGGCGTACTTCAACACCCGTGAGATCGCCCCGCTGGTGGCCGGGCTCGCCCTCTCCGCGACCGTCGGCGCCGGGTTCACCGCCCAGCTCGGCGCGATGCGGATCAGCGAGGAGACCGACGCGCTGGAGGTCATGGGCGTGCCCTCCCTGCCGTTCCTGGTGACGACGCGGATGATCGCCGGGTTCGTGGCCGTCGTCCCGCTGTACGTGATCGGCCTGCTGTCCTCGTACCTGGCCGCCCGCACCATCACCACCGGCTACTACGGGCAGTCCACGGGTACGTACGACCACTACTTCCAGCAGTACCTGCCACCGGTGGACGTCCTGTGGTCCTTCGGGAAGGTGCTGGTCTTCGCCGTCCTGATCATCCTGGTGCACTGCTTCTACGGCTACTACGCGAGCGGCGGCCCGGCGGGCGTCGGCGTCGCGGTGGGCCGTGCGGTGCGGACCTCCATCGTGGCGATCAACGTCCTGGACTTCTTCCTGTCGCTGGCGATCTGGGGCGCCAGCACGACCGTACGGATCGCGGGGTGAGCCGGCGTATGAGGGTGCTGAGACTGCGGTTGTACGGCGTCGCCTTCATCGCCGTGCTCGCGCTGCTGCTGTCCCTGTCCGTCGCCGTCTACCAGCAGGTGTTCACGCCGGTCGTGCGGATCACGCTGGAGGCCGACAGCCTCGGCAACCAGCTCGATCCGCGGGCCGACGTCAAGCTGCGCGGCCTGCTGGTCGGCGAGGTGCGCGACGTGCGGGCCGACGGGACCAAGGCGACGCTCGACATCGCGCTCAAGCCGGAGCACGCCGCCCACATCCCGTCCGACGTGCACGCGCGCCTGCTGCCCAAGACGCTGTTCGGCGAGAAGTACGTCGACCTGGTCCCGCCCGCCGGTTCGACCGCCCGCCCGATCCGCGCCGGGGACGTCATCACCCAGGACCGCACCCGCGTCGGCATCGAACTCCAGCAGCTGATGAACGACCTGCTGCCGCTGCTGCGGACCGTGCAGCCCGGCAAGCTCAACGCCACGCTCTCCGCGTTCGCCACCGCCCTCGACGGCCGCGGCGACCGGATCGGCGACAACCTCACGCGACTGGAGGCCTACCTGCGCCGCCTCAACCCGCACCTGCCGTCCCTGAAAGAGGACATCGCACGCTTCGCCGAGGTCGCCGAGGTCTACGGCGACGCGGCGCCCGACCTGATGGAGATCCTGCGCAACACCGTCACCACCAGCCGCACGATCACCGAGCAGAAGGACCGGCTGGCGGCCGCGCTGCAGAGCACGGCGACCGTAGCCGGTACTGCCGAGGACTTCCTCGACGCCAACGGCGACCGGCTGATCACCCTCGGCCGGGTCTCCCGCCCCACGCTGGAGCTGTTCGCCCGCTACTCACCCCAGTATCCCTGCCTGCTGGCCGGCCTGGTCCGGCAGGAGAAGGCGTCCGAGGAGGCGTTCCGGGGCGGCAGGATGCACATCACGCTGGAGGTCGTACGGGCGCAGGGTGCGTACGAACCAGGTGAGGAACCCCGCTACGGCGAGCGGTCGGGCCCCAACTGCCGTGATCTGCCGCATCCTCCGGTGCCGGCGCCCGGCGCCCACCTCGACGACGGTTCCAGGAAGCCGCCGGGTTCCTCCTCGGGCGGTCCGCCCGGCGTCTCCGCCACCCGGGCCGAGCAGCGGGCCGTCGGCTCGCTCGTGGCCCCGGTGCTGGGCGTGCCCGCGGACGAGGTGCCGCCGGTCGCGACGCTGCTGTTCGGGCCGATGGCACGTGGGACGGCGGTGAGCGTCGCGTGAGCACCGCAGGAGCCCGGCAGACCGCCGCCCCGCTGATCAAGTTCAGTCTCTTCGCGCTCGTGACCGTGCTGGCCACGGCCCTGCTCGCCGCCACCATCGTGAACATCTCCTTCACCCCCGAGCACGAGTACCGCGCGGTCTTCAGCGACGTCACCGGCCTGGAGGAGGGCGACGACATCCGGGTGGCCGGAGTGCGGGTCGGCGAGGTCGAGGGCATCCGGATCAAGGACCGGACGCTGGCCGAGGTCACCTTCACGGTCAGCCAGGACCGGCCGCTGCTCACCAGCACGGGCGCCGTCATCCGCTACCGCAACCTGGTCGGGCAGCGCTACGTCGCGCTGACCGAGGGCGCAGGCGACGGCACCCGGCTGCGCCCCGGCGGCACGATCCCGCTCGCGCGCACCCAGCCCGCCCTCGACCTGAACACGCTGCTGAACGGCTTCAAGCCGCTGTTCGCCGCGCTCAGCCCGGAGGACGTCAACCAGCTCGCCACGGAGATCATCAAGACCCTCCAGGGCGAGGGCGGCACCGTCAACAGCCTGCTGACGCACACGGCGTCGCTCACCACGACGCTGGCCGGCCGCGACAAGCTGATCGGCTCGGTGATCGACAACCTCAACACCGTGCTGGAGACGCTCGACAAGCGCGGCGCCCGCTTCTCCGGACTGCTCAAGCAGCTGCGCCGGGTCATCTCGGGGCTGTCCGCCGACCGCAAGCCCATCGGGGAGTCGCTGGTGAACATCGGCGATCTGACGGACGCCACCTCGGGCCTGCTGAAGGACGCGCGTCCGCCGCTCAAGGACGACATCGCGGAACTGACCGGACTCACCGGGACGCTGAACGACAACGAGAAGACCGTGGAGGGCGTGCTGAAGCGGCTGCCGAACAAGCTGAACGAGCTGACGGGGACGGCGTCCTACGGCTCGTGGTTCAACTTCTACCTGTGCGACTTCGACGGCCGGATCGTGCTGCCGAAGACCAAGCAGGTGCTCACGCCCGATCTGCACGTGGCGAGGGCGAGGTGCGGAGCATGAGCCGCAAGCGCCGCCCGGAGCCGCTGGTCAAGGTGCGCATCGACCCCCCGAAGCTGCCGAAGGTACGGCTCCTGCCGCGCCGCAAGCCGCGTCCGCAGCCGCTGGTCAAGGTGCGCGTCCAGCCGCCGAAGCTGCCGACCATACGGTTGCGCCGCCCGCACCTCGGCCCCTTCCGTGAGCGCAACCCCGTCGTCATCGGCGCGGTGGGCCTCACCGTCCTCGCGCTGCTGACCGCGGCCGCGTTCAACGCCGACCGCCTGCCGGTGATCGGCGACGGCGAGACGTACAGCGCCGCCTTCGCGGAGGCGGGCGGCCTCAAGCCGGGCGACGAGGTGCGGATCGCCGGGGTCAAGGTCGGCAAGGTCGAGGAGGTCGACCTGGACGGCGACCACGTCAAGGTCACCTTCAAGATCAAGGACCAGCCGGGGTTCGGCACCGAGACCGGCGCGTCGATCCGGGTCAAGACGATCCTCGGCGCGAAGTACCTCGCCCTGCACCCCGAGGGGCCGGGCCAGTTGCAGCCCGGCAGCGAGATCCCGCTGAAGCGGACCGTCCCCGCCTACGACGTCGTGCAGGCGTTCAGCGATCTCACCACCACGACCGAGAAGGTCGACACCGACCGGCTGGCCAAGGCCCTGGACACCATCTCGACGACCTTCGAGGACTCACCGGAAGAGGTACGGGCGTCCATCAAGGGCCTGTCCCGGATCTCCCGGACGGTGGCATCGCGCGACAAGGCCCTCCATGAGCTCCTCGACCACGCGAACGGCGTGACGGGCGTATTGGCCGACCGGTCGGGCGACTTCACCGCCCTGGTCGAGGACGGCGACAAGCTGTTCAAGGAGATCAGCAAGCGGCGTGCGGCGATCCACAAGCTGCTGAAGACCTCCGCCGCGCTCGGCGTCCAGCTCTCCGGCCTGGTCCAGGACAACGACAAGGAGATAGGGCCCGCGCTCAAGGGCCTCAACACCGTGGTGAAGATGCTCGAACGGAACCAGTCAAGCCTCGACCGGAGCATCAAGCTCCTGGCCCCCTACGTGCGGGTCTTCACCAACACCCTCGGCAACGGCCGCTGGTTCGACTCCTACGTCCAGAACCTGGTCGCCGCCCCGGTGGTGCCGCGCACGGGAGGCGGGCAGTGAACAACCGTTGGACGAAGCGCCTGGCCGTGCCGACCGCCCTGGCCCTGATCGCCGCGCTCACCTACGTCCTGTGGCCGCGGACCGAGCCGGTCCGCGTCACGGCGTACTTCCCACGCACCGTCGGCATCTACCCCGGCTCCGACGTCCGCGTGCTGGGCGTGCGGATCGGCGAGGTCAGGAAGATCACGCCGGAGGGCGGCCGGGTGCGGGTGGAGCTGGAGTACGACTCCGGCCGCAAGGTCCCGGCGGACGCGCAGGCCGCGATCATCAACTCCTCGGTCGTAAGCGACCGTTACGTGCAACTGCTGCCGGTGTACCGGAGCGGTCCGGTGCTGCGGGACGGGGACGAGATCCCCCAGTCGCGTACGGCCGTACCGGTCGAACTGGACCGCGTCTTCGACAGCCTGCACACCACGGCCGAGGCGCTCGGCCCCGAGGGCGCCAACAAGGACGGCGCCCTGTCACGGTTGCTCGGCGTCAGCGCCGACAACCTCGACGGCCAGGGCGAGAACCTCCATCGGACGGTCGAGGACCTCTCGGAGGCGGTCACGACACTTTCCGACGGCCGCACGGACCTGTTCGGCACGGTCCGCAACCTCCAGGTGTTCACGGCGGCGCTGGCGGCGGACGACAAGAGCGTGCGGTCGTTCAACACCAGCCTCACCAAGGTCGCCGAGCAACTCGCGGGGGAGCGCGAAGACCTGGCGGCGGCGCTGAAGAACCTCGGCACGGCGCTCGGCGACGTGTCCGCCTTCGTGAAGAAGAACAAGAAGTCACTGACGTCGAACGTGGCGGGCCTGAGCAAGGTGACCAAGGTGCTCGTCACCCAACGTGCAGCGCTGGAGGAACTGCTGGAGGTCGCGCCGACGGGCATGTCGAACCTGAACAACGCCTACAACCCCTCCGCCGGCACCCTCGACACCCGCAACAACCCCGACCGCCCGCAGGATCCGGCCTCACTGCTGTGCTCGATCCTGAGGACGACCGGGGAGAAGACCGACTGCGGGGACCTGAGAGACCTCTTCGACTCCCTGCCCGAAGTGCCCCGGGGCACCGCGGTCACCGGCACGGTCGACCGCACCCTCGGCGGAATCCTGGGGGCGAGCGCATGAGGCCACTGCGCAAGGGCGGGGCCGTCGCGTGGGCGGCGGTCGGCTCGCTGCTGCTGACCGGCTGCGAGTTCAACGGCTGGTACGACGTCCCGCTCCCCGGCGGGGCCGCCGCCGACGGCCACGCCTACCACGTCACCGTCGAGTTCCGCGACGTCCTCGACCTCGTCCCGCAGTCGGCGGTCAAGGTCAACGACGTCACCGTGGGCGCCGTGGAGAAGGTGGAGCTGGCGGGCTGGCACGCGAGGGTCCGCCTCCGGGTCGCCGACTCGGTGAAGCTGCCCGCCAACGCCATCGCCGAGCTGAGGCAGACCAGCATGCTCGGCGAGAAGTACGTGGCGCTGTCCAGGCCGCCGGAGAGCACTCCGGCCGGCCGGCTCCGCGACGGCGATGTGATCCCCCTGTCCCGCAGCGGCCGCAACCCGGACGTCGAGGAGGTGCTGTCCGCGCTGTCCGCCCTGCTCAACGGCGGCGGAGTGGCCCAGCTCAAGACGATCACCACGGAGCTGAACAAGGCCCTGGAGGGCCGGGAGAACCGGGTCAAGTCCCTGCTCAAGGAGCTCGACACCTTCATCGGCGGCCTGGACGACCAGCGCCGGGACATCGTGCGCGCGCTGAAGGCCGTGGACCGGCTGGCCAAACGGCTGGGCAAGGAGAAGACGACGATCGCCGAGGCCGTCGACGCGATGCCGCCCGCCCTGAAGGTCCTGGCCGACCAGCGCCGCGACCTGACGAGGATGCTCACCGCCCTGTCCGAGCTGGGCAGGACCGGCACCAAGGTGGTCAACGCCTCGCACGACGACACGGTCGCCAACCTCAGGCAGCTGCGGCCGATCCTGCGACAGCTGAACAAGGCGGGCAGCGACCTGCCCAACTCCCTGGAACTGCTGACGACGTACCCGTTCCCGCGCAACGTCGTGGACGCCATCAAGGGCGACTACGTCAACCTGCACATCACGGCGGACCTCGACCTGGCCGGGATCTACGGCAACCTGACGGACGAGCCGGGCGGCGGGAACGGCGGGGACACCCCGGGGCCCGAGCTCCCCGAGCCCCCCGACCTGCCGGATCTGCCGGACGTACCGGATCTCCCGGACGCGCCGGGCGTGCCGACGCCCACCGCGCTGCCGAGCAGGCCGGGCGTGCCGTCGGCCCCGTCGGCCCCCTCGGGCGGCGGCGACCCACTGTGCCCGCCGGTGTGCACCGCCGGCTACGGCGCCGGCGGCCACCGCACCGGGAGCGGCTGGCCCGAGGGAATCAACCTCGAACTCGCCGAGCTGATGCTGAAGGGGGTCCAGCCGTGATCACCCGTACGGTCAAGGCGCAACTGATCGCCTTCGCCACCCTCACCGCCGTGGGTGTGTCGTACGTCGGCGCCGAGTACACGGGCCTGGTGGACGAGGTCCTGGACCGGGGCTACACCGTGCGGGCCGACTTCGCCGACTCCGGGGGCGTCTTCCCCGGTGCCGAGGTCACGTATCGCGGGGTGCCGGTGGGCAAGGTCGGCGCACTGCGCCTGACCGGCCCGGACGGGGTGTCGGTCGCGCTCGACATCGAGGACGGGGCGCCGCGCATCCCGGCCGACACGCTGGCTGTGGTGGCGAACCGTTCGGCGGTGGGCGAGCAGTACGTCGACCTCCAGCCCCGCACCTCCCACGGCCCGTACCTGCTGGACGGCAGCACGATCCCGCGCGAGAGCACGCGGGTGCCGCTGCCGACGACGGACCTGGTCCTCAGCCTGGACCGCCTGGTGAACTCGGTCGGCAAGGACGACCTGCGGGTCACCGTCGACGAGGTGGGCAAGGCGTTCGCCGGCACCGGACCGAACCTGAGCCGCCTGGTGGACTCGGGCAACACCCTGGTCGAGTCGGCGTCCGGGGCGCTGCCGGAGACGATCGCCCTGATCGAGGACTCACGGAAGGTCCTGAAGACGCAGGCCGACCAGGGCTCGTCGATCAAGTCGTTCGCGCGCGATCTGGCGGCACTCTCGGCCCAGTTGAAGGCGAGCGACGGGGACCTGCGCAAGCTGATCGGCAACGCGCGGCCGGCGGCGCAGGAGCTGAACGCGCTGCTGAAGTCGACCGGGCCGCAGCTGTCGGTCCTGCTGGCCAACCTGATCAGCGGCGGCCAGGTCACGCTGGCCCGCCTCCCCGGCGTGGAGCAGGCCCTGGTCACCTTCCCGCTGATGGTCGCGGGCAGCTACACGGTCGTCCCGGGCGACGGCACCACCCACTTCGGTCTGGTGCTGAACGCCGACGACCCGCCGGCCTGCACCCAGGGGTACGGCACGGCACGCCGCGACCCCGCGGACACCAGCGCACGCGAGGCGAACACCGGCGCCCGCTGCACCCTCCCGCGCGGCAGCGAGTCGTCGGTACGGGGCGCGCAGAACGCCCCGGGCGCGTCGACCGCCGGCGGCGGCGCGAACCAGGCGACGTACGTGACCCCGTACGACCCGGAGACCGGTACCACCACCGGCCCGGACGGAAGGAACGTCGAGATCGGCTCGACGGGCGGCCAGCAGGCCGTGTTCGGAAAGGAGTCGTGGCAATGGCTGCTCGTTGGCCCCATGGCATGAGGCCGGTGAGATCCGGAGCGATGACGGCGGGACTCGTCGCGGCGACCGTCATCACCACAGCAGTGACGCTCTGGCTGACCTTCGGCCTCTACGAACAGCGCGAGGCGGACCAGCGACGCCAGGGCATCCTGGCCGCGGCCCGCCAGTCGGCGTTGAACTTCACCTCCCTCGACTACCGGCACTACGACCGCGACAGCGCGAACGTACTTGCGGGCGCGACCGGCGACTTCAAGAAGCAGTTCACCGCGCAGACGGAGCAGTTGACGAAGCTGGTGGCCCAGAACAAGTCCGTGTCGGAAGGCCAGGTCCTGGAGGCGGGCATCGTCCGCTCCGACGAGAAGTCGGCCCGGGTGCTGGTGGTCGCCGACAGCAGGGTGACCAACACCGCCGTGCCCGAGGGTGAGGCGCGCACGTACCGGCTCCAGCTCGACCTCGTGCACAAGGAAGGCCGCTGGCTGACGTCCGACGTCGAGTTCGTCGGCTGATCCACGGGCCGATTCGCCGACCGACACGCACCGACGAGGAGTACCACCATGCCGAAGACGACCACCGGCCGCGCCCCCGGTCCCGGCACCCGCCGCACCATGACGGCGGCCGCCCGCGCGGCGGCGAAGCGCGCCGAGCGCGGCCACCGCGAAGCGGGCGCGGCGACGGCCGGCGACGAGGAGTCCCCGCGCCGGGCCGAGCGGCCACCGGCCGGACGCACCGTCCTCATCGAGGCCCCGAAGGACGGCTGGGACGACCCGCCGGAGCCGTCGCCGGAGCCGTCCGAGGAGGACGGGCCGCCCGAGCGGAGCGAGCCCGGCCCCGGTGGCCGTCGGAGGCTGCTCACCCTGGTCCTGGCCGTCCTGCTCGTCGTCGGTTTGGTCGCGCTCGCCGCCCTGGGATGGCAGTACCGCGACGGCCGCCTGACGGAGACCGCCCGGACCGAGGCGCTCGCGGCCGCGCGGGAAGCGGCCCCGGTCGTCCTGTCGTACGACTACCGCCGCCTGGACAAGGACTTCTCGCAGGCACGCGCCCACCTGACCGGCGACTTCCGCGACGAGTACGGCAAGACCACGAAGACCGTGGTCGCCCCGACGGCCGAGAAGTACCACGGCGTGGTGAGGGCAACGGTCGCCGCCCCCGGCTCCGGAGGCACCCCGGCCGCCTCCGTCGTCTCGGCCTCCCGCGACAAGGTCGTGGTCCTGCTCTTCGTCAACCAGGTCACCCGGAGCACCCAGGTTTCGGGCTCCCGCGTGGACCAGAACCGGGTGCGGATGACGATGGAGCGCACGGGCGACGGGTGGAAGGTGAGCGGGGTGGACGCGCTGTGAAGGCAGCCCGACCTCTCAGGGCATGGAGTCCACCGCCGATCTCAGTGCCTCGGTGAAGGACCTCGCCCACGCCTCGACCGTCTCCCGGGTGAACAGGTCCGTCGAGTACTCGAAGGTGACCATGATGGTGTCGGCCTCCGGGGCGATCACCGCGTAGAGCTCGTTGCGGGCCACGCCCTGGATCGGGAGGGCGTGGACGGTGGTGGAGACCTCCTGGAGGTTCAGGGTCGGGGGGTCTGTGGTGATCACGGTGAACAGGACCGTGGGGAACAGGGCGTCCTTCAGCTCGGGCGAGACGAGGGACACCACGTCCGTCAGGGGCAGTTCCTGGTGGTCGAGGGCCGTGAAGAGGGTGGTGCTCAGCCGGGACACCAGGTCGGGGAAGGTCTCCGCTGCGGACAGCCGGGCCCGTAGGAGTACCGCGTCGCCCAGGAGGCCCACGATCTCCGAGCGGTCGCGTCGGACGCGGTTAGCGCTGGAGGCCGCCAGGACGATGTCGTGCTGTGTGCCGCACAGGTCGGCCAGCCAGGTGGCGAACGTGGCCGCCAGGACCGTGTAGGGCGTGGTGCCCAGGCGGGTGGCCGCGTCGGTCAGGCGGGCGGGCGTGTCGTCGGTGAGGGTCCAGGTGTGCAGGGCGCCGCGGCCGGAGAGCTTGCCCGGGTGCGGGTGGTCGTAGGGGAGGGGCGGGCGTAGGGGAGTGCCTTCCAGTTCTGTGCGCCAGAAGCGTTCCAGGGCCTTCCTCCGGTCGTCCGCAAGGGCGTGTTCCGAGCGGGCGAAGTCCGTGAACTGGGCGACATCGACCGGTAGTTGTGGGGCAGTTCCGGATCGTCGCGCGTTGTACAGCTCCTGGAGGTCGCGCCTGATGATGCTCAGGGACCAGCCGTCGCACACCGCGTGGTGGAAGACCGTCACCATGACCCAGTGGTCCTCGGCGAGGCGGGCCAGGCGGAAGCGGAAGAGCGGGGTCTGGTCCAGCCGGAACGGGGCGGCGACCTGCTCGCGGCACCAGCGGTCCAGGCGCTCCGCATCCCCGGCGTGGGCGCGGAGGTCGGTGATCGGCAGCGTCACGGGGACCTGGGCCAGGATGTCGACCTCGTACTGTCCGTCCTCTCGGCGGACCGGCCTGCTGCGGAGCGCGTGGTGGCGTGCCACCAGGTCCTTCAGGGCCTGGTGCAGGACCTCGGGGTCCAGGTCGCCGCGCAGGTCCGTGCGGTGGGCGATGTTGTAGACGCTCGGGTCGGGGAGTGCGTGGTGGCGGCGCCACAGGCGGCGCAGGGTCGAGGGCATCGGCGCGGTGTCCACGACACGGTGACGCGTCGCGATGCCCCGGATCGTCGGATCCAGGAAGAAGTCGGCCATCGTGAGGTCGATGTCCGCCTCCTCCCGCATCCGGTTCAGCAGCCGGATCGCGCTCAGGGAGTGGCCGCCGAGTTCGAAGAACGACGCCGTGACCGGGATCGGCCGGGCGTCCAGCTCCTCGCCCCACACGTCGTGCAGCGTCTTCTCCAGGGCCGTCGCCGGCCCGGTCCGCGACGGCTCGGCGTACTCGTCCCCCGGATCCGGCAGGGCCGTGCGGTCCAGCTTGCCGGAGGCGTTCACCGGGAGGCGGTCGAGGACCACCCAGCGGCGGGGCACCAGGTGGTCCGGCAGTTCGGCCACCAGTGCGGTGCGCAAGGAATGCCAGGAGACCGTCGGTTCGGTGGGCACCACGTACGCGACCAGCACCATGTCACCGTGGCGGTCGGGGCGTGGCAGGACCGCGGCGTCCCGGACCCCGGGAAGTGCCGTCAACGCCGACTGGACCTCGCCCGGTTCGACGCGGTAGCCGCGGATCTTGACCTGGTCGTCCGCCCGGCCCCGGTACTCCAGCGTGCCGTCCGTGCGCAGGCGGCCCAGGTCGCCCGTGCGGTACAGCACCCCGCCCGCACCGTCGTCGAGGAACGCGGCGGCGGTCTCGGCGGGGCGGTTGTGGTAGCCGAGCGCGACCGGCGTGCCGCTCACGTGGATCTCGCCGACTGCGCCGACCGGGACCTGCCGGCCCGAGTCGTCCAGCAGCAGGACGCGCGCCCCCGGCACCGGCGTGCCGATCGGGGGCCACTCCTCGCCGGCCGGGTCGACGCGGTGCGACGTGACGATGATCGACGTTTCGGTCGGGCCGTACTGGTTGTGGAGCACGCAGTCCGGGTGCGTGGAGAGGAAGCGGCGGAAGGCGGGCGTGAGCTGGAGTGCCTCGCCCGCCGAGAACAGCTCGCGCAGGGAGGGCAGGCGGGGGGCGGTCTCCATCAGGTACTTCAGGGGGGTGCAGGGCATGAACATGCGCTGTACCCCGTGGTGGCGTACCGCCCGCGCCAGCGCCTCGGGGTCGTGCCGTACGGCGTCGTCGACGAGGACGAGAGCGGCTCCCGAGGCCAGCGTCGTGAAGATCTCCTGCACGCTGACGTCGAACGCCGCTGACGTCCATTGGAGGGTGCGCAGCGCGGGGTGGCGGCGCAGGTGGCCATGGATCAGGTTCACCGGTCCGCGGTGGGGGACGACGACGCCCTTCGGGCGGCCCGTCGAGCCTGAGGTGTGGATGCAGTACGCCGGGTCCTGCGGGCCCGCTCCGTCCGGGAGGGGCGTGGACGGCAGTGTGCCGTCCACCTCGTCCATCCGCAGGACGGGCGGGTCCGGCGCCAGGTCCGGGTGCTCGGCGAGCGCGGTGCCGGAGGTGAGCAGGAGTACGGGTGTGCCGTCGGTGAGCAGCAGCGACAGGCGCGGGGTGGGGAGGGACGGGTCGAGGGGGAGGTAGGCCGCCCCGCTCTTGAGCACCGCGAGCAGGGCTGTGATCAGGTGCGGGCCGCGGGGCAGGAGTACGGCGACCCGTTCTCCGCGTGCCGCGCCCCTGGTGCGCAGCTGCCGGGCGAGGCGGTTGGCCGCCGCGTCCAGGTCCGCGTAGGAGACCTGTTGTTCCCCGCTGATCAGCGCTGTGGCGTCCGGGGTGCGGTGGGCCTGCCGCTCGAACAGGCCGTGCAGGGTGGCAAGCGCTGCTTCCCCTTCCGGACCGGGGCGTTCCGGACGGGCCAGGGCCGTGCGGTCCGCGGCCGTGAGGGCGGTCAGCTCCGCGAGTGGCGCGGCCGGTGTGTCCAGGGCGCGGCGCAGGAACTGTTCGACGTAGTCCACGAAGCGGCGCACCGTGGCCTCGTCGAAGAGGGCCGTGTCGTACTCGACCATGAAGCGGACGCCGCCCGCGTGGTGGGTGAGGTAGACGCTGAGATCGAACGGGGCGCGGGCGCTCGGGACGTCGAGCAGGGTGGCCGTCAGGCGGGGCGGGTCGAAGAGGGCCTCGCCCTCGTTCTCGTACTCCACCATCACCTGGAACAGCGGATTGCGGCCCGGGTCGCGACGCGGGTTGAGCGCCCCGACCAGCTCGTCGAAGGGGACTCCGCGGTGTTCGTACGCCGACGTGCTGCTCTCGCGGACCCGGTGCAGCAGCGTCGGGAAGTCCGGGTCGCCGGTCAGGTCCAGGCGCAGCGGCACGGTGTCGAGGAACAGGCCCACGTGGTCTTCCGCGCCCGCGGGGCGGGCCGCCACCGCGGTGCCGATCACCACGTCCCGCTGCCCGCTGAAACGGCCCAGGACCGCGCCGATCGCGCTGGTCAGTGTCATGAAGAGGGTGGCGCGGTGCCCGGCCGCGAACCTCCGTAACCCCTCCGTCAGTTCCGCGTCGAGGGCGTGCGTGAGGCTCGCGCCCGCTCCCGTCCTGACCGGTGGGCGGGGGCGGTCGGTGGGCAGGGTCAGCTCCGGCGCGTCGCCGAGGTGCCGCCGCCAGAAGTCCAGGGAGCGGGCGGTGTCCGGTGGGGCCGGGGCCGGCGGTTCGGGCAGGGGCGGCGGTTCGGCGGCGGCGTCGCCACGCTGCCGGGCGCGGTAGTACGCGGCGAGGTCCCGGGCCAGCACGGCCGTGGAGGAGGAGTCGAAGACGATGTGGTGGGCCAGGAGGAACAACAGGTGCCGGTCCTCCGCCAGACGCAGGAGCCGGGCGGAGACCAGGGGGCCGGTGGACAGGTCGAGTCCGTGGCTGCCGGCGGCGGCCAGTGCCGCCCGCAGCGCCTCCTCCTCGGTCGAGCCCGTGTGGTCCTCCACCGGGCAGTCCAGCGGCATACGGTCGCGGATCTCCCGGTAGGGGACACCGGCCGTGTCACCGAAGACCGTGCGCAGCGCCGGGTGCCGGTCCGTGACGCGGTGCAGCGCCCATCGCAACGCCGCGACGTCCAGGGGGCCGTCCAGGCGGATCGCCTTGGGCTCGTGGTACATGGCGGCGCCCGGGTGCAGCTGTTCCAGGAACCAGATGCGGCGCTGGGCGGGGGTCAGCGGCCGTCGGCGCGGCTCGGGCACCGCCTGCGGCGCGGTTCCGGGAGTCGTCCGGCGGACCCGGTCCAGTACCGGCAGCGCCGCCAGCACCTTCTCCTTCGGTACGCCGAAGTCCACGAAGCAGGCGATCTCGTCCGCTCCGGCCTCCCGCAGCCGCCGTACGGTCTCCGTGGCCGTGTGCTCGTCGCCGATCAGGGCGCGGGAGGCGCAGTAGCGCTCGTAGGCGCGACCGAGCAGGAACTCCACGTCCTCCTCGGGGGTGTTCTCCAGGTCCACCTGGAAGCCGAGGCTGTTGGTGACCTGGTCGAAGAGGGAGAGCGAGGAGCGCAGGTACGACAGGAAAGGACGGTAGGCCTCGGCCCGCGCCCGCTCCGCGTCGTCCTCCAGGTAGGTGTGCACGAGCACCACGACCCGCCCGGCCGCCGGGTCGAGACCGTGCTCGGCACGGCAGCGCCGGTACAGCGCGATGTTCTCGGCCAGTTGCTCCACCGTCTGCGTCATCAGATTGGTGACCACGCCGAGGCCCTCGGCGGCCGCCCGGCGGTAGCTGTCCGGGTTCCCCACGACGGCCACGTACATCGGCGGCCGTTCCTGTACGGGGCGGGGGTGCAGGCGGATCTCGACGGGGGTGCCGTCGCCCGCCGTCGTCGGCACCGCCCGGCCCGACCAGAGGTCCCGTACGGTCGCCAGATGCTCGTACATCACCTCCCGGTGCCGGCCGAAGTGCTGCGGCGCGAGCGCGAAGTCGGTGGCGTGCCAGCCGCTCGCGAAACACAGGCCCGTCCGGCCGCCGGAGATGTTGTCGACCACGGACCACTCCTCCGCGACCCGGGCGGGATGGTGCAGCGGCAGCACCACGGAACCGGCGTGCAGCCGGATCCGGCTGGTGCGGGCGGCGAGGGCAGCGGCCAGTACCGAAGGGTTGGGGAAGAGCGCGCCGAAGGAGTTGAAGTGCCGCTCGGGGAACCACAGGGCGTGGAAACCGTGCTGGTCGGCGAAGTCCGCGGCGGCCATGATCAGGCCGTATTTGTCGTGGTCGGCGTCCTCGGGGTAGTCGCCGAAGAAGTAGAGGCTGAAGTCGCCGCTTGCGGCGGGCGCGGCGGAGGGGCTGGTGCTGGGGCTGAGGCCGGGTGCCGGTGCGGGGGTGGGGTGCACGGCGGGTGGCGCGGGTGGCGCGGGTGGCGCGGTCGCGAGTACGTCCAACTGACGGGAAATCATGTCGCCCACGCGGTCGACGAGTTGCTCCGCCAGCCGCAGCTGCTGACCGAACAGGGCGTGCAGCCCTTCCGGTGACTCCGACGGAGCAGTGGGCGCCGCCGGCTGCTCGACCGCCGGCTGCTCGACCACTGGTTCCTGGACCACCGGCGCCTCTCCCCCCAGGTGCGCGATCCGTTCGGCCAGCCTGCGCGGTGTGTCGGCCGAGTCGAACACCTCACGGACCGGGACACGGACGCCGTACCGCTGCTCCAGCTCCGTCGTCATGCTCATCAGGGAGAGCGAGTCGGCGCCCAGTTCGAAGAACGAGCTGTCCGGTGCGACGTCGGCGGTGGGGCGGCCGAGCTTGTCCGCCGCCAGTTCCCTGATCACGCGCAGGACGTCGTCGTCCGAGCCGGCCTTCCCGGGTGCCGGCGCCGACGCTTCCGCGCGGTACGGCACCGCACGCCGCCGCAGCGGATGCCCGGGGAGCGGCACCCGGCCCCCGTCACCGGTCAGCGCCTGCCAGTCCAGGTCCGCGCCCCTGCCGTACAGCGAGCCGAGCGCGGTCAGGAAGCCGTGTGCCTGCTCGGCCGCCCCGTCCCCTTCGCCCTGCCCGCCCACCCAGCGGCTGTCGGGTACGCAGTGCCTGCCGAGGCCGGTGAGGGTCCGCCCGGCCCCGATCTCCACGAAGTCCCGGCAGCCCTGCCCGGCGGCCCTGTCCATGGCGAGGTCGAAGCGGACCGGCTGCCGGGCCTGACGGCAGAGGTACTCCGCGTCGGCCGTCCAGCCCGCCCGGCGCAGCTCACCGTCGGCCGTGCTCACCAGCGGGGTGCGCAGCGGACGGTACGTCACGCCGCCCGCGCGGGTCCGGAACTCGTCCAGGGCGCTGTCGATCCCGGCGGAGTGGAACGCCCGGTCGACCGGCAGCGCACGCCACCGCAGGCCCTCCTGGTCGAGCAGCCCCGCCGCCTCCTTCAGGGCCTGCGGCGGACCCGACAGCACCTGGGCGTGGGGGCCGTTGAACGCGCCGAGCTCCGCACCGGCGGCCAGCGCGATGCGCCGCGCGGTGGCCCGGTCGGCCCGGACGGCGAGCATGCCCCCGGCCGGGCAGCGGGTCTGCATCAGCCGCCCGCGCCAGGAGGTGAGCCGCAGCCCGTCCTCCAGCGTCAGGGCACCGGCCGTGTACAGGGCGGCGTACTCGCCGACGCTGTGCCCGAGCAGGAGCCCGGGGCGTATCCCGGCCGCCCGCCAGGCGTCCGCCAGTGCCGCCTGGTGGGCGAAGAGAGCGGCCTGCGCGGTCTCGGTGGGCCAGATCTCGTCGTCCGCGGGGCTGCCGGTGGGAGCGGGGGCGGTCAGCAGCCGCGCGAGCAGGCTGCCGCCGAACTCCGCGGCGTAGACCTCCTCGCACCGGTCGAGCGTGGCACGCGCGGCCGGGTGCGCGCCGTACAGGCCGTTCGCCATGCCGCGACGTGCGCTGCCCTGGCCCGCGAACGCGAAGGCGACCGGGCCGAGCGGGGAGGACGTCAGGGGGCGTTGTTCCCCCAGCGCGTGGGCGAGTTCGGCCGCCGTGCGCCCGGCCACGGCGGTGCGTGCCGCGCGGTGCGGCCTGCCGAGGGCCAGGGTGGCTGCCACGTCGGCGGCCGGGAGGCCGGGCCGGGCCAGCAGCCGGTCGCGAAGCGCGGCCGTGAGCTCCTCCAGGGCCTCGGGGTCGCGGGCCGACACGGGGACGAGGACGGGCAGTCCGGGGGCGGGGCGAGGGCGTGCGGGCGGGGCCTCCTCCAGCACCACATGGGCGTTGGTGCCGCCGACACCGAGCGCGCTGACCCCGGCCCGGCGGGGCACGCCGTCCGGCACCTGCCACGGCCGTAGTTCCGTGGCGAGCGTCAATAGGCCGTCCGACAGGGGAAGTTCGGGGTTCGGGTGGGTCAGGTGCGGGGTCGGCACCAGGGTGCGGTCGCGCAGCATGAGGACCGTCTTGATGAGCCCGGCCATTCCGGCGCAGCTGTCGAGATGCCCGATGTTCGGCTTCACCGAGCCGACCACGCAGGGGCCAAAGCGAGCGGAACCTCCCGGCTCCTCGACCAGCGCCCGCCGTAACGCCGTCAGCTCCACCGGGTCACCGAGCCGCGTTCCCGTGCCGTGCGCCTCCACGTACGAGATCGTCTCCGCGGGCACCTCCGCCCGGCGCAGCGCCTGGCGCACGACCTCGGCCTGCCCCTCGACACCGGGCGCGCTGAAGCCGACCTTGGCGGCGCCGTCGTTGTTGACCGCCGAGCCCAGGATCACCGCGTGCACGGTGTCGCCGTCGGCCAGCGCCCGGTCGAGGCGCTTGAGCAGGACGGCGGCCACGCCGTTGCCGCCGACGGTGCCGTCGGCCGCCGCGTCGAAGGCGCGGCAGCGTCCGGTGGGGGACAGGATCGACCCAGGGTGGCTGTGATAGCCGGTCTCCTGGGGCAGGTGCACGGCCGCGGCGCCCGCCAGGGCGAGGTCCGCCTCCCCGGTGAGCAGCGCCTGGACCGCGAGGTGCACCGCGACCAGGGACGTGGAGCAGGCCGTCTGCACGCCGATCGCCGGGCCGGTGAGGCCGAGCCGGTAGGCGACGCGGGTGGCGAGGAAGTCCGGCTCCTGACCGATGGCCGACTGCATGCCGGCGGCCGGGTCCGCCGGGTCGTACGGTGAGCCGGTCGCGGGCTGCTGCTGGTGGTCGTAGAGGTTCATGCCCGACCCGGCGAACACCCCCACCCGGACGCCGGGCGCGGTCGCCGCGTGGCCGCCGTCCTCCAGGGCCTGGTGGCAGCACTCCAGGAACAGCCGGTGCGCGGGATGCGTCAGTCCGGCCTCCTTGGGACTCATCCCGAAGAAGTCCGCGTCGAACTCCTCCACGCCGTCGAGGACTCCGGCGGCGGGCACCAGCCCGGGCGCGCGGCGCTGCTCCGGCGACAGGCCCGCCGCCGCGAGCTCCTGCTCACCGAAGACCCGGACGCTGTCGACGCCGCCTTGCAGATTGGCCCAGAACTCCTCGACCGAGTGCGCGCCGGGGAAGCGCAGCGACAGTCCGATGACGGCGACGCGGCGGTCGGGGGAGTCCACGAGGGCGGTGTTCTCCTCGGCCATGACCGCCCCGGCCGAGGCCGCCGGGCCGCTCGCGAGATGGGCCGCGAGTGCCGTGACCGTCGGGTGCTCGAAGAAGGCGGTCTGGGCGATCGGCGTCCCGAGGCGTTCCGCCAGCCGGTTCCGCAGGCGCACCAGCAGGACGGACGTCAGGCCGAGTTCGTAGAACGGCACGTCCGCGTCGGCCGGCCGGCCCAGCACGGCGCTCAGTTCCTCCCGGACGGCCCGGGTCACGGCGTCCGCGTCCGCCCGGGCGGCCGGGGCCGTGGCCGGGGCGGCGCCGCAGGCACCGGCGATCAGGCGGCCCTGGAGTTCGGCGCGGCGCACCTTGCCCGCCGGCGTCCGCGGGAACTCGTCCGCCGGGACGGGCAGGACGTACGCGGCGGTGAGCCGGAGACGGGTGAACAGCGCCGCCTTCACCTCCGCGGCGATCCGCGGGTCCTCGGCCGGGCCGCGGCTGACGAAGAACACGGCGAGTTCCTCCGTGCCCCGCTCCGGGTGCGGGATGCCGCAGGCGGCGACCTCGCCCTGCCGGACGCCCTCGACGGCGGTGGCGGTCTCCTCCACCTCGTGGCAGTACACGTTGTGGCCGTTGAGGATGATCAGATCCTTGCGGCGGCCCGTGATGACGACCTGGCCGTCGTCGAGGAAGGCGAGGTCGCCGGTGTCGAGCCAGTCGCGTCCGGCGGGGTAGGCCGCGGCGTCCGCCTCGGGGTTGTTCACGTAGCCGGGGGTGAGCCGCGCGGCCGAGTGGACCTGGAGCCGGCCGATGCGGCCCGGCGGGGCGAGCTCGCCGCGGTCGTCGACGATGCGCAGGGTGACGCCGTGCGCGGGCGAGCCGGAGGCGACGAAGGTGACGCACTCGGCGTCCGGGGTGTCCTCGCCGGCCCGGACCAGGTCGCCGCCGAGGCTGTTCTTGAGCAGGCGGTGCACGGTGCCCGGCCGGTCCAGCCGGCCGTAGGTGACGGCCGTGACCGTCTCGGCCATGCCCCACACCGGGGCGATGTGCTCCTCGCGCACGCCGTACGGGGCCGTCGCGTCGAGGAAGCGGCGCAGCACCGGCAGCACGACCCGTTCGCCCCCGCACACCAGGGACTTGAGGCCGCCCAGGTCCCAGTGGCCGTCGGGCCGCTCGGCGAGCGCGTCCGCGACCAGCCGGTAGGCGAAGGTCGGTGCCCAGCTGTGCCGCGCCCGGTGTTCGTGGAGGAGGTCGAGCCAGCGCAGCGGGTCGGCGAGCACCCGGTCGGTGGGCGCGTGGACGTTGGTGCAGCCGGTGAAGACCGCGAGCAGGTGGTAGAGCAGGAAGGCGCCGCTGTGGTCGACGGGCAGCCAGTTCACCATCGTGTCGTCCGGGCGCACGTCAAGGATGCGCCGGCTGCTCGCCGCGAAGTCCGCGAGCCCGGCGTGCGTCAGCCGGGCGGCCTTGGGCACGCCGGTGCTGCCGGAGGACAGCATCAGCAGGGCCGTGTCGGACGGATCCGGTTCGACGAGGCCGTCGGGGCCGTCCGCGGGCGGCGCGGCGAGACACTCTCGCGCCAGGGCGACCCGAGGGGCGGGCGTGGCGTGGGCGAGCGCCGCCGCGCCGGGCTCGTCGGTCAGGACCAGCGGCCCGTCGAGCAACGCGCAGGCCTGCCGTAAGCGTTCGAAGGCCGGGGAGCCCGGCGCGGGGTGCTCGGCGATGGCCACGGGTAAGGCCCCGCCGAGCACACAGGCCCAGAAGGCGGGGAAGAACTCGGCCAGCGGCAGCCCGCACAGCACCACCGTGTCCCCGCGCCGCAGTCCGTGCGCCCGCAGGCCGGTGAGCACACGGCGTGCCGCGTCCAGCAGTTCGGGATACGACCGTGAGCTCGTCGTGCCGTCGGCTGCGACGGTGACGACGGCTCCGCCGGGTGCGGACCGGGCGGCGCCCAGCAGCGCCCGCACGGCGTCGACCGGATCGCCCTGCGTGCGTTCGGGTTCAGGGCCCCGGCAACTGGCTTGCCCCCGTAGACGTTCCATGCTCGTCCTCTCCCTCTCCTTCGCCGGCCGGCGAATGCTGTGAGCGGTCCTCGCCGGTGGGCGAGTGGTTCTTCGCGGTGGATCGGTGGTGGAACAGCAGCAGAAGCAGCGCCCCGCACACCGCCGCCCCGTGGAAGACGCCCACCACGGCCAGGGCGGGCAGAACCTCCAGGGCGGCCGCCGCGGCCATCGTGCCCAGGGCGAATCCGGACTGCTCGGCGGTGGCGGACAGGCCGAACAGGCGGGCGCGCTGCCGGTCGGGGGCCGCCTGGAGGCGCGACGTGTAGACGATCTCGGTCCAGCCGTCCGCGAACCCCGCCGCCACGGCCGCCGCCGTCAGGGCCGGGGCGGGCAGCCCGGTGAACGCCGCCACGAAGCAGAACGACATCGCGCAGGTGCCCACCGCGAACGCCCGCTCGCCCCAGGACGTCCCCTGCGACCGGCGCTTGAGGACCTGGTGGGCGAGCAGGGTGCCCACGGCCCACGCCGACCAGAACCGGGTCATGAACACCGCCGGGTCGGACGGCTCGGCCGCGTGCGCCGCCAGCGGCAGCGCGACGTTGTGCGACGCGGACGCCAGGGCGTCGAGACCCCGCAGCGCGATCATGCCGAGCAAGGCTCCCGCGAGGCCCGCCACACGACCCGGGCCCGCGACCCTGCCGAGGCCCGCCCCCCGGCGCCGCAGCCACCCGCCACGGGCCCCCGGGGATCCGGTGCCGCCCTGCTCCGGGGGCGCCTCGGGCGCGTCGTCCACCGGCCCGTCGTCCGTGCGCGGCCGGAGCACCAGCACGGCCGCGGCCGACACCGCGAAGCTCGCCCCGTTGAGGGCGAACGCGACACCGAAACCGCCGAGGGCGATGACCGGCGCGGCCGACGCGAACCCCAGCACCGTGGCCACGGAACGGGCGGTCACCAGCACGCCGTTCGCCCGGGCGCGGCTGTCCTGCCCGACCAAGACCGGCACCGCGCTGCGCAGGGCGACGTTGAAGAACGTGTTGCCCGCGCCCAGCACGACCACCGCCCCGAGCAGTACCCACAGCGGCGTGTCCGGGGCGCCCAGCGCGAGCACGACCATGGCGAGGGTCTGCGCCAGGTCCGTCCCCACCATGACGGTCCGGCGCGTGACCCTGGATGCCAGCGCCCCGGCGGCGAGACCCGCCGTGACGCCGGAGAGCAGCCGTACGGCCATCACCGCGCCCACCCCCAGGGCCGTACCGGTGATCTCGTACGAGAACAGGCTGAGCGCGATCAGGTTGAGGTAGGTCCCGTAGGCCGACACGGCGTGTGCGGCCACCAGGAACCGGAACCCTCGGTCCACCCCCGTCACCAAACTCCTCACACCTGGTCGGGCCGGGGTTCGGCCGCTCGGCGTCTCCGTCGCAGAGTAACCTGACGTGGTCAGGTCATGGGGGCGTTCGGATCATCGCGGTGCCGAGGAGAGCGACCGCTCCCTCACCCGCTCCAGATGCCGCCCGAACACCTCCCGCGCCTCAGGCGTCAGCGTCCGCAGCGCCATCAGCGCGGTGATGACGACGTCGCACAGCTCCGCCTGCACGTCGTCCCAAGTGTGCGTCACGCCCTTGCGCGGGTTCTGGCCGGTCGCGCCGATGACCGCCTCGGAGACCTCGCCGACCTCCTCGGACAGTTTCAGGATGCGCAGCAGCACGCCCTCGCGGCCCTCGACCGGGCGGTGGGTGTCGAGCCACTCGGACAGGGTGTCGATGGTGGCCCACAGGTCGGGCACGGGCGGCGTGTGATCACTCATGGGCGGCAGCCTGCCACGGGGGTCTGACAGCGAGGCGCCCCCGACGGCTACTCCATGTACTCCTCTTCGAACAGCGGGTCCTGCTCGCCTTCCTTCGCCTTCCGCAGCCGCCGGTTGCGCGCCCCCACGATCAGCGTCGTCCCCGCCGCCGTCGCCGCGAAGGCCGCCGGGATCATCCAGCTCCGGTTCACGGCGTGCCCGAGCACGTGGTCCAGGGAGAGCCGCCCGGGGCCGGTGACGGCCAGGCCCGCGGCGGTGAGGCCCAGTGCCGCCGCGTACTCGTAGCCGCCGCCCTGGTTGAAGAAGCCGTTCGGCGTGTGCACCGCCGCCGCGCCCGCCATCGCTCCGGCCGCCGCGGCACCGGCCGCCGGTGTGGCCAGGCCCAGGGCCAGCAGGGTGCCGCCGCCGGTCTCCGCGAGGCCCGCCGCGGTCGCGCTCGCCTTGCCGGGGACGTAGCCGACGGACTCCATGAACTGGCCGGTGCCCTCGATGCCGCCTCCGCCGAACCAGCCGAACAGCTTCTGCGTGCCGTGCGCGGCCAGTACACCGCCCGTCCCCAGCCGGAGCAGCAGCAGGCCCAGATCACGTCGGTCGTAGCGCTTCACGTCGTCTCCCGGAGCAGACAGCAGGAACCTCAAGAACCCTCCCCGTCGCGTTTCCACCGTCGCACTCCTGACACCCCGCGGACCCGACCGGGACGCCGTTCGGGTGGCACGGGTGGCGTGGTCCGCCGGCCGGTACGAGGCTGACTGGCATGACGATTCAGACCACGCGTCTCAGCGATCCGGCCGTCCGCGCCTTCGTGGCCGCCGTGAACAACCACGACCGCGAGGCCTTCATGGCACTCCTCGCGCCGGGCGCGACCATGGCGGACGACGGCTCCGACCGCGACCTCGCCGACTGGGTCGACCGGGAGATCTTCTCCTCCCACGGTCACCTGGAGGTCGACAACGAGTCCAACGGCGGTCGCGCCCTCATCGCCCGCTACAGCAACGACACCTGGGGCGAGATGCGCACCCGGTGGAGCTTCACCGTGGACGACGACGGCAAAATCTCCCGCTTCGAGACCGGCCAGGCCTGAAAAACCCGACCTCGCCGGGGGCTTGTGCTGGAGTGCACTCCAACTCCTAGCCTCCCGGGCATGGAAACCACACGGCCGCTCGGACGCAGCGGCATCGAGGTGAGCGCCCTCGGCTTCGGCTGCTGGGCGATCGGCGGCGAATGGCAGCGGCCCGACGGGCAGCCGCTCGGCTGGGGCAAGGTCGACGACGAGGAGTCGGTACGGGCGGTGCGGCGCGCCCTCGACCTGGGTGTCACCTTCTTCGACACCGCCGACACCTACGGCGCCGGACACAGCGAACGCGTGCTCGGCCGGGCCCTCGGCAAGCGCCGGGCCGATGTCGTCGTCGCCACCAAGTGGGGCAACGTGTTCGACGAGGACACCCGGACCCTCACCGGCAGCGACGCCTCCCCGGCCCATCTGCGCCGCGCCCTGACCGCGTCCCTGGACCGGCTCGGCACCGACTACATCGATCTCTACCAGTTCCATATCTCCGACGCGGACACCGAACAGGCCGCCCTGCTCCGGGACGCGTGCGAGGAGCTGGTCCACGAGGGGCTGATACGGGCCTACGCGTGGAGCACCGACGACCCCGACCGCGCCGCCGTGTTCGCCGAGGGGCCGCACTGCGCCGCCGTCCAGCACACCCTCAACGTTCTCCAGGACGCGCCCGCGATGATCCGGCTGTGCGAGGAGGCGGACCTCGCGAGCATCAACCGCAGCCCGCTCGCCATGGGGCTGCTCGCCGGGAAGCGCCGGGACGGGCAGCCGCTGGAGGCCGGTGACATCCGCAGCAGGCCCCCGGCCTGGCTCCAGGGTTTCGGTGACGGATCCGGCGCCGACCCGGAGTGGCTCGCCCGCGTCGACGCCCTCAGGGACGTCCTCACCAGCGAGGGCCGCACGCTCGGCCAGGGCGCCCTGGCCTGGTTGTGGGCACGCAGCCCGCGCACGATTCCCATCCCGGGCTTCCGTTCGGTCGCCCAGGCGGAGGAGAACGCGGGAGCGCTGCAGAAGGGGGCACTGACCGGCGAGCAGCTGGCCGAGGTCGACCGGCTGCTCGGGCGGTGAGCATTGCGGGACCTTGGGCGAGTCTTTGAACGTTCCGTGCACGCCCAGGCGGTTCCGCTTCGTAACGTCGCGGGATGTGTGACTCCGCCCGGCTGTCCAGACGTTCCGTGCTCGCCCTGGCCGTGGCCGCCCCGGTGGCCGCCGCGGCACCGGCCCGGGCCTCCGGGCCCGTGCTCGGCGGTGACCGCCTCGGCAGCGACGCGGTGCAGGTGGGCAGCACCACCGGACTGCCCGGGAGGCTCACCGCCCGGTCCTGGCTGGTCGCCGATCACGACAGCGGCGATGTGCTGGCCGCCTACCGGGCGCACCGGCGGCTGCCACCCGCGTCCACGCTGAAGATGCTGTTCGCCGACACGGTGCTCGACCGGTTCCCGCCCGGCGACCGGCACACCGTCACCGCCGCCGACCTCGCCGGCATCCCCGCGGGCTCCAGTCTCGTCGGCATCCAGCCCGGGACGACGTACACCGTCGGCCAGCTCTGGCAGGGCGTCTTCCTGCGCTCGGGGAACGACGCCGTGCACGTCCTCGCGCACATGAACGGCGGTGTGGCGAAGACCGTCGCCGAGATGCGGGCCAAGGCGCGGGAACTCCAGGCCCTGGACACGCACGTGGTCAGCCCGGACGGTTACGACCACCCGGGGCAGCTGTCCTCGGCGTACGACCTGACGCTCTTCGCCCGGCACGGGCTGCGCGACCCCGGCTTCCGCGCCTACTGCCGTACGAGAACGGCCGACTTCCCGGCCGGGGGCGGGAAGACGTTCCAGATCCAGAACACCGACCGGCTGTTGAGCGGGGCATGGCGCCTGCGGGCGTATCCGGGGCTGATCGGTGTGAAGAACGGCTACACGACCCATGCCGGCAACACCTTCACCGGCGCCGCCACGCGTGCCGGGCGCACCCTGCTCGTCACCGTCATGCACCCCGCCGACAAAGCCGACGCCGTCTACGAGGAGGCCGCCGCCCTGCTCGACTGGGGTTTCGCGCACGGTGCGTCGGCACGGGCGGTGGGCACGCTGGTCGAGCCGGTGAGCGCGGGGCAGGGAGCGGAGCCGGCGCCCAGGCGCGGGATCGCCGTCGGCGGCACCGTCGTGCGCGGACCCTCGGCGGGGCGGCTGGTGGAGGGCGCCGGTACCGCGCTCGCGCTGCTGGCGGGCGGGGCGTGGGCGCTGCGCCGGCGCGGGACGCGCGGGTCCGCGAGGGGACGGCACCGCCAATGACGTCCACCGGCCGTACGGCATCCGGCGCTTGACGTGTGCGGCAGTCGTTCCACGCGCACCGGTGCGCACCCCGCGGTCCCACGCGGGGTCCACCCCCACCCGGTGCCGTGGAACGACTGCCGCCTCCCCCCCCCTGAAGGTGGCCGACGGAAGCTGTCTGCTCCAACTGTGAAGCTTTCGTGTAGGAGATTTGAGCATAAGCATCCGACCGGCCGCAATGGTGCGGACGTTCCTATTCCGTTTGTGCAAGTTGACGAGTTGACGAGTGCCCGCCCCCGGGTCAGCCGCGCCCGACGTACGGCATCGCCGTGGCCAGTACGGTCGCGAACTGCACATTCGCCTCCAGCGGCAGCTCCGCCATGTGCCGCACCGTGCGGGCCACGTCGGCGACGTCCATCACCGGTTCCGGGGCGACCGAGCCGTTCGCCTGCAGCGCTCCCGTCTGCATACGGGCCGTCATGTCCGTCGCCGCGTTGCCGATGTCGATCTGCCCGACGGCGATGCCGTACGGCCGCCCGTCCAGCGACAGCGACTTGGTCAGACCGGTCAGCGCGTGCTTGGTCGCGGTGTAGGCCACCGAGTGCGGACGCGGCGTGTGCGCGGAGATCGAACCGTTGTTGATGATCCGCCCGCCCTGCGGCTGCTGCTCCTTCATCCGCCGGTACGCCGCCTGCGCGCACAGGAACGCCCCGTTGAGGTTCGTGTCCACCACGTGCCGCCACGCGTCGTAGGACAGTTCCTCGACCGGTACGCCGCCCGGCCCGAAGGTGCCCGCGTTGTTGAACAGCAGGTCCACCCGCCCGAAGCGCTCGACGGTGGCGGTGAACAGGGCGGTCACGTCCTCGGGCCGTGAGACGTCCGTCCGTACGGCGAGCGCGGCGCCCTCGGGCACCAGGGCCGCCGTCTCCTCCAAGGTCTCGACGCGCCGCCCCGCCAGCGCCACCGACCAGCCGGCCCGGAGCAGTTCCACGGCCACCGCGCGGCCGATACCGGAGCCCGCCCCGGTCACCACCGCGATACCAGTTCGCTTCGCATCCATGGGCCCGCAGCGTACGGGAGGCCCCGCCGTGCGGAACTCATCCGTCCGTCACGCGAGTGCTGTGTACGTGTCAATCAGGTGTCGTCCCCGGCCACTCCAATGCCCCCTGCAGCCATTCGTCAGGGGAGGACCGGATGACACCCGCAGCACACCCGTCCCAGCACGCCCCCGAACTCCGCGCGGCCGCCCGGCACATCGCCCGCCGCCGCTTCCTCACCGCGACCGGCGCCGCCGCCGCGCTCGCCTTCGCGACCAACCTGCCCTCCGCCGGAGTCGCGGCCGCCGCCGAACTCGACGCCGCGCGGATCACCGAGAACCCGTTCACGCTGGGCGTCGCCTCCGGCGACCCCCTGCCGGGTTCGGTCATCCTGTGGACCCGCCTCGCGCCCGCCCCGTTCCAGGCCGACAGCGGACTGCCCGCCGAGCGCGTCACCGTCCACTGGGAGCTGGCCCACGACGAGCGGTTCCGCCGCATCGCCCGGCGCGGCACCGCCACCGCGCACCCCGAGTTCCACCACGCCGTCCACGTCGAGGTGACCCACCTCGACGCCGGCCGCGTCTACTACTACCGCTTCCGCGTGGGCCGCTGGGTCAGCCCGGCCGGCCGCACCCGCTCAGCCCCGGACCCCGGCAGCCGCGTCCGGGAACTCACCCTCGCCGCCGTCTCCTGCCAGGCCTACCACGACGGCTACTACACGCCGTACGCCCATCTCGCCGCCGACGACGTCGACCTCGTCTTCCACCTCGGCGACTACCTCTACGAGTACGCCGTCAACTCCGTCGGCGGCCAGCGCAACCACACCGACCGCACACTGCCCGACCTCTTCGACCGCGAGACGCTGACCCTGGAGGACTACCGACTGCGGTACGCCCTCTACAAGTCCGACCCCGACCTGAGCGCCGCACACGCCGCGCACCCCTTCGTCGTCACCTGGGACGACCACGAGACCGAGAACAACTACGCCGACGACATCCCCGAGAACAGCGTCCCGCCGGAGGAGTTCCTGCTGCGCCGCGCCTCCGCCTACCGCGCCTACTGGGAGAACCAGCCGCTGCGCCGGCCGCAGCGCCCGGCCGGACCGGACATGCGGCTCTACCGCCGCCTGCACTGGGGCCGGCTCGCCCAGTTCGACGTCCTGGACACCCGCCAGTACCGCTCCGACCAGGCCTACGGCGACCGGGCACACGTCCCCGGGCCCGAGTCCGACGACCCGGCACGCACCATGACCGGGGCGACGCAGGAGCGGTGGCTGCTCGACGGCTGGCGCTCCTCGCGCGCCTTGTGGAACGTCGTACCGCAGCAGGTCATGTTCGCCCGGCGGCACATGGACGCGACCACCCCCTCGCGGGTGTCGATGGACGCCTGGGACGGCTACAGCGCCTCACGCCGGCGCGTCCTCGACGGGGCGAAGGCCGCCGGCGTGGAGAACCTGATGGTGCTCAGCGGCGACGTGCACTCGGCGTACGCCTTCGACATCAAGGACGACTTCGACGACCAGTCCTCGGCCACCCTGGGCACCGAGATCGTGGCGACCTCCGTCTCCAGCGGCAGGGACGGCGCCGACAAGCCCGCCACCTGGGACACCTACATGTCCGCCAACCCGCACCTGAAGTTCTTCAACGGGCGGCGCGGCTACGTCACGGTCGCCCTGGGGCAGGAGTCGGCGCGGGCCGACTTCAAGACCGTGCCGTACGTGACCAGGCAGGGGGCGCCGGTCGCGACGGCCGCGTCCTTCGTGACGGAGGTGGGGGAGCAGGGGCTCAAGCCGGCGTGAGCTCGGCCGTGAGGTCCTCGTCCGGGGTCTCGCCCGGGTAGCGGACGCCGACGCGGTCCCGGATGGCGTCGAGCGTCCGCATCACGGCGAGCGTGCCGTCGAGCGGGACGAGCGGGGACTCCGTCTCACCGGCGCGCAGGGCGCGCATCACCTCGGCCGCCTCGTGACGGAGGCTGTTGCGGGGCCCGTCCGCCGGGTCGGCCGTGAACTCCTCGGGGTCGCGGCCGTCCCGGTGCAGCACGAAGCGGTCCGGGAAGAAGAAGCCGTGCGGGATGTCGATACGGCCCTGGGAGCCGGTGACCGAGGCGGAGGTCGCCGTGCCGCCCACGATGGAGCAGTGCACCGAGCCGAGAGCGCCGCTCTCCCAGGAGAGCACTGCCCCCGTCTGGAGATCGACGCCCTCCTCGGAGAGCACCGCCCTCGCCGCGACGTCCGACGGCTCCCCGAGCAGCAGCTGCGCGAACGACACCGGATACACGCCGAGATCGAGCAGCGCGCCCCCGCCCAGCTCCGGGTTCCGCAGCCGGTGCGAGGGCGGGAACGGACCGGCCAGCCCGAAGTCGGCCTGGACGCTGCGCACTTCACCGATCGCCCCGTCGTCGACCAGCGACTTCAGCCGCCGCACCAGCGGATTGCAGTACATCCACATCGCCTCCATCAGGAAGCGCCCGTGCTCCCGCGCCAGCGCGACGAGTTCCGCCGCCTCGCGCACGTTCAGCGTGAACGGCTTCTCGCACAGCACGTTCCGCCCGGCCGCCAGACACAGACCGGCGGCGGTCCGGTGCGCCGTGTGCGGGGTGGCGACGTAGACGACATCGATGTCCTCGTCCCGGGCCAGCGCGTCCCAGTCGCCGTACGCCCGGGGGATCCCGAACCGCTCCGCGAACGTCCGCGCGGACGCCTCCGACCGGGACGCCACCGCCACGACCTCCGCGTCCGGCAGGTCGATCAGGTCCGCCGTGAACGCGCCCGCGATCCCCCCGGTCGCCAGGATCCCCCACCGCACCGTGTCCGCCGTCATTCCCGCCCCGCCTCCACCTCGTGACCCCGAGCAGTCCGTACGAGCTGAGAGCATAGGTGGCGATCGACTCGAAAAGGGAGGGACTCATGCCCGAGGGTGGGGCGTCCATATCGAACACCGCGCAGGGGGCCGCAGCCGGGACGGAGCGGCCCGACCTCACACCGCACCGCCGCACCGGGCTCCTGGTCACCTTCCTCCTCGGCAGCCTGACCGCCGTACCTCCGCTGGCGATGGACATGTACCTCCCGTCGCTGCCGGAGGTCACCCGCTCCCTGCACGCCCCCGCCGCGACCGTCCAGCTCACCCTCACCGCCTGCCTGGCCGGCATGGCGCTCGGCCAGCTCGTCGTCGGTCCGATGAGCGACCGCTGGGGACGCCGCCGCCCACTGCTCGCCGGACTCGGCGTCTTCGTCGTGGCCACCGTCCTGTGCGCCCTCGCGCCCACCGTCGAACTCCTCGTCACCTTCCGGCTGGCGCAGGGCCTCGCGGGCGCCGCCGCGATCGTCATCGCCCGGGCCGTCGTCCGCGACCTCTACGACGGCATGGCCATGGCCCGCTTCTTCTCCACCCTCATGCTGATCTCCGGGGTCGCCCCGATCGTGGCGCCGCTCATCGGCGGGCAGGTGCTGCGCGTGACGGACTGGCGGGGCGTGTTCGTCGTCCTCACGGTCATCGGCATCCTGATCGGGGCCCTGGTCTGGACGAGGCTGCCCGAGACCCTGCCGCCCGCTCAGCGCCACAGCGGCGGCGTCGGCGAGGCCCTGCGCGCGATGCGCGGCCTGCTCGCCGACCGCTCCTTCGCCGGCTACACCCTCACCGGCGGCTTCGCCTTCGCCGCGCTGTTCGCCTACATCTCGGCGTCCCCGTTCGTCATCCAGGAGATCTACGGCGCATCCCCGCAGACGTTCAGCCTGCTGTTCGGCGTCAACTCCGTCGGGCTGGTCCTCGTCGGCCAGATCAACGGCAAGGTCCTCGTCGGCCGGGTCAGCCTGGACCGCGTCCTGGGGATCGGCCTGACCATCGTCATCACCGCCGCGACCGCGCTGCTGCTGATGTCCCTGGGCGTGTTCGGCGAGGTCGGTCTCGCGCCCGTCGCCGTCGCGCTGTTCGTCCTGATGTCCGCGATGGGCATCACCCTGCCCAACACCCAGGCCCTCGCCCTGATGCGCACCAAGCACGCCGCCGGCTCAGCGTCCGCCCTGCTCGGCACCTCGTCGTTCCTCATCGGCGCGGTCGCCTCCCCGCTCGTCGGCGTCGCCGGGGAGGACACGGCCGTCCCGATGGCCGTCGTCCAACTGGCCGCCGCCCTGGTGGCACTGGCCTGTTTCGTGGGAATGTGCCGACCCTGGAAGACGGACGCGAAGACGGACGGGCACACGGACGCGAAGACGGACGGAATCACGGACGGCAGGGGCGCGAGCGTGGAGGGAGCAGGGAGCTGAGCGCACCACGACTGCGCGACGGCACGCCGGAACGGGCCGGTCTCGACCCCGGGGAACTGCGCCACCTGGTCCGGGAGGTCCACGTCCTCACCACCGGGCAGCGCCCCTGGGCGCCGGGCGCGGTCCTCGTCGTCGGACGCGGCCCCGTGATCGCGGTCGAGGAGGCGGCGGGCTGGGCCGTACGCTACTCGGCCTACGACGAGGACACCGACACCGGCGTGGAACTGCCCGCCGAGGACCGGGTCCCGATGACCGTCGGCACCCCCTTCGACCTCGCGTCCCTGACCAAGTTGTTCACAGCCGTGGCCGCCGTGCAGCAGATCGAGCGCGGCACGCTCGGCATCGACGCGAAGGTCGGGGCATATCTGCCCGACTTCACGGCGGCCGCCCGGCACCACATCACCGTACGGCAGCTGCTCACCCACACCTCCGGGCTGCGGCCCGAACTCCCGCTGTACGACTGCGCCGACGACGCCGGGCGGCTGGCCGCGCTGCGGACGGAGGCGCCGGTCGGGGCACCGGGCACGTACCGCTACTCCGACCTGAACATGCTGCTCCTCCAGCACCTCCTGGAACGCATCACCGGCCGCACGCTCGACGTGCTCTTCCGCGACGGCATCACGCGGCCGCTGGGCATGACGGCGACGGAGTTCGGGCCGTGCCCCGGGGCGGCGGCGACGGAGGACCAGCGGCGGCCGTGGGCCAAGGCGGACCGGGGGATGCTGCGGGGCGACGTGCACGACGAGAACGCCTGGGCGCTGGGCGGCGTGGCGGGCCACGCGGGCCTGTTCTCCACCGGCCGCGACCTCGCGGTGTTCTGCCGCACCCTCCTCGCCGGCGGCTCCTACGGCCCCGCCCGCATCCTCGGCCCCGACTTCGTCGACCTCCTCTTCACGCCACCCGGCCTGGGCTTCTTGCTCGACCAGCCGTGGTTCATGGGCGATCTGGCGGGGCGCGGCGCGGCGGGCCACACGGGCTTCACGGGCACGTCCCTCGTCCTGGACCGGGCGACGGACACGTTCCTCATCCTCCTCACGAACGCGGTCCATCCCCGTCGCCGCCGCCCGGACAGCGCCCCGAGGGCGGCGGCGGGGTCGCGGGTGGCCCGGGCGGTTCGGGGGATGTGACCCGCTGCCGCCTGCGCGAGGCGCCGGCGGCATCGGCGTCACGACACGGTCAGGTAGATCTTGCGCACGGTTTCGATGGTCTTCCAGACACCGACGAAGCCAGGCTTCATGACAAAGCTGTCGCCTGCCTTGTAGACCACCGGCTCGCCACCTTCCGGCGTGATTTCGACGACGCCGGAAAGGATGTGGCAGAACTCGAAGATCTCGCCCTTGATCGAGCGCGTCTCGCCGGGCGTGGCTTCCCAGACACCCGTATTGATCGTTTCCCCACGGGCGGTGTCCTGTGCCCAGGTCTTGAACGTCGGGTCGCCGGAGATCAGGCGTTCCGGCAGCGGGCCGGACTCGCGGGGGGCGAACGAGGGATCGGTGTCGATGGTCTTCAGGAGCGACATGCTTTTCCTCTGCTGGTGTCGGGAACGACGCACATCGGGAGCGGACACCGTCGACTATCTCCGACGCCCCGCACGGAGCCCACGCGTGAGCTGTCCGTTGCGGGCGCGATGTTCGGACGTTGTGTCAAGCGAGGGGCTGGAAGGCGGCACCCACGGCTCCGGTCGGCCCGGGGAGTGCTGAAACTCGGGCGTCCTGGCGCAGGGCAACCTTTTGCGGGGGCTGTGACCACAAGGGAGTGGATCCGGCCAGTTCCGGTGCCGGAATCCGCCTTCGCTCGTGAACGGCTCGCAAGGAGAACGCCTCCCCATGAACAACCCCACGAACGGCGGACGCCGCGGGCGTCACCGCCGCCGCTGGACCGCCACCGGTCTGCTGCTCGGCGTGCCCGCCGTCCTCGTGCCGTATCTCCTGTACGCACAGGAGGACTCGCAGGCCGCGACGGTCGACGGCGATGCCTACTACCGGCTGGTTTCCGTGCGCAGCGGCAAGGTGATGGACGTCAACGCCTTCTCCACCGCCGACGGCACCCGTATCCAGCAGTGGACCGACCAGAGCACCGCCAACCAGCAGTGGAGGCTGAAACCCGCCGGGGACGGCTACTACGAGCTGGTGAACCGCAACAGCGGCAAAGTGCTGGGCATAGCGGGCAACTCGACCGCCCAGGGCGCCGCCGCCGAGCAGCAGACCGACAGCTCCTCCCCTTCCCAGGAATGGCGGATCAACGAGGTGAGCGGTTCCGGCGCCGTCACCTTCACCTCCCGCAGGAGCGGCCAGGTCCTGGATGTCTCCTCAGGCTCCACGGCCGAGGGGGCGGCAGTCGTCCAGTATCCCGACCGGGGCGGCACCAACCAGCAGTGGAAGCTGGTCAAGACGGCCGAGCCCCGCACGGCCGGGGCGGGCACTGCGCGGCCCACGGCCGCGGCCGGACCGTATGTGTGGAAGAACGCCCAGGTGGTGGGCGGCGGTTACGTCACCGGGCTGGTGTTCAACCCGCGGGAGAAGGGCCTGCTGTACGCGCGCACCGACATGGGCGGCGCCTACCGCTGGGACACCGGGGCCGAGCAGTGGATCCCGCTGACCGACTGGATCGGCGAGAAGGACTGGAACCTGCTGGGCATCGACTCGGTGGCCACCGACCCGGTCGACCCCAAGCGGCTCTACCTCATGGCGGGCACCTACACCAACGAGTGGGCGGGCAACGGCGCGATCCTGCGCTCCACGGACCGGGGCCGCACCTTCAAGCGCACCGATCTGCCGTTCAAGGTGGGCGGCAACGAGGACGGCCGCGGGGCGGGCGAACGGCTCGCGATCGACCCCGCGGACCCCGGCACCCTGCTGCTGGGCACCCGCAAGAACGGCCTGTGGCGCAGCACCGACCACGGCGTGACATGGAGGCAGGTCTCCTCGTTCCCCGTCAAGAACGGGGCGAGCAGCGGCGGGGGCGTCTCCTTCGTGACGTACGGCCCGGCCGGGAGCAAGACGATCTACGTCGGCGTCAACGACAAGTCCACCTCCCTCTACCGCTCCACCGACGGCGGCAGCACCTGGCAGGCCGTCTCCGGGCAGCCCACCGGCGAGATGCCGCAGCACGGCGTCCTCTCCGGTGACGGCTCGCTCTACCTGACGTACACCAACGCCCTCGGACCCAACGGCGTGACGGGGGGCTCGGTGTGGAAGTACACGCCGGCCCGCGGGACGTGGAAGAACATCTCCCCGTCCAGGGGCGACTACGGGTTCTCCGGTCTGGCCGTCGACCCCCGCAAGCCCTCCACGGTGATGGTCACCACCCTCGGCCGCTGGTGGCCCCAGGACGAGATCTACCGCAGCACCGACGGCGGCACGACCTGGAAGGCACTGGCCGACAAGTCGGTGCGCAACGCCTCCGCCGCTCCTTACGTCGGCACCCATACCGGGCACTGGATGACCGCCCTGGCCATCGACCCCTTCGACTCCGGGCACGTGCTGTACGGCACCGGCAACGGCATCCTGCGCAGCAAGGACGCGGGCGCCTCCGACAGCGGCGGTACCAGCCACTGGAGCATGGGCGCCCGAGGGCTGGAGGAGACCGCGCTGTTGGACGCGATCGCCCCGCCCGGCGGCGCCGCGGTCATCACCGCCATGGGCGACCAGGGCGGCTTCCGGCACGACGACCTGACCAAGGTGCCCTCCGGGCGGCTGAAGAACCCGATGATGACCAACAGCACCGACATCGACTTCGCCCAGTCCAAGCCCTCGATGATGGTCCGCGTCGGCCGGGGCGGCGCGCAGGACGGCGCCTACTCCACCGACGGCGGCCGCAGCTGGAACGGCTTCGAGGCAGAGCCGGTGGCCAGCGCCCAGGACGGCCGTGTCGCGCTCGCGGCGGACGGCTCCACCATCGTCTGGACGCAGGCCGGTCAGGCCCCGTACCGCTCGACCGACAAGGGGGCGAGCTGGTCGCGGGTCGGCGGCCTGGGCAACGACGCCGTGGTCGTCGCCGACCGCTCCTCGGCCAGGACCTTCTACTCCCTGTCCGGCGGCACGCTCTACGCCAGCACCGACGGCGGCGCGACCTTCACCGCCCGCGCCGGCAACCTGCCCGACGGCCGGCTCACGGCCGTCCCCGGCATCGCCGGGGACCTGTGGATCGCCGGCAGTGGCAAGGGACTGCTGCACTCCACCGACGGCGGCCGGACCTTCACCACGCTCAGGTCGGTGCAGTCCGCCTCCGCCCTCGGCTTCGGCAAGGCCAAGCCGGGCACCGGCTACCAGGCCCTGTACCTGATCGGCACCGTCAAGAACGTCACCGGAGTCTTCCGCTCCACCGACAAGGGCGCCACCTGGCTCCGCGTCAACGACGACGCCCACCAGTGGGGCGCCATCGGCGGCGTCGGTGTCATCACCGGCGACCCGGACAGCTACGGCCGCGTCTATGTCGGCACCAACGGACGCGGCCTGCAGTACGGCGACCCGTCCTGACGCCCGACCCGTCCTGACGCCCGACCCGTCCGGACGTCCGACCCGTCCGGACGGGTGAGTCACCGGGCGCGGGGCCCTCGTAGAATCGCCGGGTGAACGCCCCCGCACCCCCGGCCGAAACCCTCCGTGCCGCCCTCGCCGGTCTGCTCGACGGGCTGCCGCCCCGGCAGGCCTCGCAGGCGGTCGAGCGGCTCATCGCCAGCTACCGCGGGGCCACCCCGACCGACGCTCCCATCCTGCGCGACCGGGCCGACGTCGCCGCCTACGCCGCCTACCGGATGCCCGCGACCTTCGAGGCGGTGCGGTCGGCTCTGGAGGCGTTCGCCGAGGCCGCGCCCGGGTGGGTGCCCGGATCGCACACCGACGTCGGCGGCGGTACGGGTGCCGCGGCCTGGGCCGTGAGCGCGACCTGGGGCGGGGAGCGGCCCGTCACCGTGCTCGACTGGGCCGAGCCCGCGCTCGCCCTGGGCCGGGAGATCGCCGCGGCCGACCCGGCCCTGCGGGACGTACGGTGGCAGCGCTCTCGGATCGGAGCGGCGCTCACCCTGGAGAGCACTGATCTCGTCACCGTCTCCTACGTCCTCAACGAGCTGACCGCCCCCGACCGCACCGCCCTCGTCGACGCCGCCGCGTCCGCCGCACAGGCCGTCGTGATCGTCGAGCCCGGCACCCCCGACGGCTACGCCCGCGTCATCGAGGCCCGCGACCGGCTGGTCGAGGCCGGTTTCCACGTCGCCGCGCCCTGCCCGCACAGCGCCGCCTGCCCCATCGCCCCGGGCACGGACTGGTGCCACTTCTCCGCCCGGGTCAGCCGTTCCTCCCTGCACCGCCAGGTCAAGGGCGGCTCCCTCGCCTACGAGGACGAGAAGTTCGCTTACGTCGCCGCCGCCCGCTTCCCCGTCGCCCCGGCACCCTCCCGTGTCGTCCGGCGCCCGCAGATCCGCAAGGGCCAGGTCCTCCTCGACCTGTGCGAGACCGAACCGTCCCTGCGCCGTGCCACCGTCACCAAGCGCCACGGCGACCTCTACAAGGCGGCACGGGACGCGGACTGGGGCGACGCCTGGCCCCCGGCGCCCTGATCGGAGCCGGTCAGTCCTGACCGGCCCAGCGGGACAACGCCTCCTCCGCCCAGGCCCGGTCGGCGGGGGACAGGTTCGCGATGTCGACGCTGTGATTGCCGCCCGGCACCCACAGGATGCGTGAGTCGGCACCCGCAGGTCGGAAGTGCTCGGCGACAGAGGGGTCCTGGGCGCCGTTGACGAACAGCAGCCGGCTGCCGCGACGGCGCACCCAGCGGTCGATGTCGGGCATGGCCGTCGTGTCGAAGACCATGGGGATGTCCCGGGGGACGAAGTTGCGCGCCGCGATGCCGCCGGGGTGGCGCAGCAGGTCCGCCACGTGGGCGGTGGGGACATCGCCGTACCCCAGTTGCGTGCCGATCTGGTACCAGTACGGGACGTACCGCCGCGCCGCGGTGTCGGCGTACAGGGACAGCCCCGCCCATGCGTCCAGCCACGCGTACAGCTCGTCGGTCGTCGCCCCCGGGCCGGGGATCGAGGTCACGTCGGTCGGCGTTGCGCGCTGCCAGAACATGAACAGCAGACGCAGCACGGCGATCTCGAACGCCTGGTCGGCGCTGCCGATGATGCGGAAGGTGTCGCCCCGGGCGGTCGCCCAGGCCTCGTAGCGGGCGACCATCTCGGCCCGGCGCAGCAGCATCTGCCGCTGGGCGGCCTTGACGGCCTCACGGTCGGGAGCGGTGCCGACCGTCTCCAGGAAGCGGAGGTAGGCGGAGTCGTCGCGGTCGTCGACGTTGTTCGGGGCCGAGTAGACCACCGTGCCGTCCACGTCGTGGGGGTGGAAGCGGCGGTGGTAGACGCTCGCCATGCCGCCCTTGCTGCTGCCGGTGGAGAGCCACGCGCCGGGGTAGAGCCGGCGCAAGAGGCGGACGACGCGGTGGTGGTCGTCGGCGGCCTGGCGGATCGTGAGGTGGGCGTAGCCGGGCCCGGCGGGGAGCGAGGCGCCGAAGTAGCGGTGTTCCGCCTGGAGTTGGTTGGCGCCGAGCAGGATCGTCGGTTCGCTCCGCCAGGGCGTGAGGACCGCGTGGTAGCCCGTGGTGGTGAGCACCATGGGCCGGTCGGCGGCGGTGTGCAGCAGGGTGAGGCGCTGCTCGAAGGTGCCGGCCGCGGGGTTCGTGTGGTCGACCGGCTGGCGCAGGCCCAGGACGAAGTGCCGGTACCCGGGTTCGGCGTCCTGCCGCTCTTCGATCAGACGCAGTCCGGGCAGGGCCCGCAGGGCGTCCGCCACGTCGTGCTCCCCGGACCCGGCCCGGGGAGCGCCCGCCGCCCGTGCCGGTACGGCCGCCGTCGCGGCGAGGCCGGCAGCGGAGGCGGCGGATACCGCCGAGGCGAGCAGCCGTCGTCTCGTCCAGACGCGCATCGTGGTTCCTCCCGGGTGTCCGTCTGTCGGTCACTGTCGCGGTGTCGCGACCGCTTCAGTACATCCGCCGGACGTCCCGGGAGGATCCCGCGCGCGAGGGGACGGTCTCCCCCGGGCGGGGGAGGCTCACGACGACTCGTCGGTCGTACCGTCCTCCTGTCGTTCCTGCTGCTGCCGTTGCTCCTGGAGTTTGCGCAGCAGCTCGCGCTTGTGGGCCTGCGGATCGAGGCCGCCGCCGATCCGGCCGCCCCGGCCGCCGCCGCGCAGCGCCTCGCGGCCGAGCTTCCGCCGCGATCCGCCGACGCCCAGCAGGTTTCCGGCTCCGCCTCGGGTCATGTGGGGCTCCTTCTCCGGTTCGTGCTCGCAACGAGACGGTTCGTCTCGTTCATGTCGCTCCACTGTCCGCGAGACGCTCCGTCTTGTCAACCTGGTAAATTCGACCCATGTCCGCACCGAAGTCCGCCCGGTCCGCCCCCGGCAAGTCCGCCCCCGACGCCTCCCGGCGCAGCGAGAAGTCCCGTCGCGCCATCTACGACGCCGCCCTCGCGCTCGTCGTGGAGGTCGGCTATCCGAAGACCACCATCGAGGGCATCGCCGCCCGCGCCGGCGTGGGGAAGCAGACGATCTACCGCTGGTGGTCGTCGAAGGCGGACGTGCTGATGGAGGCGTTCCTCGATCTGGGCGAGCAGTCCCTGCGGGAGGCGGGACCGGTGCCGTACGCCTTCCCCGACACCGGCGACCTCGCCGCCGACGTCAAGGGCGTCCTGCGCGCCACCGTCGACCAGTTGCGCGACCCGAGGTTCGAGGCGCCGTCCCGCGCGCTGGCCGCCGAGGGGGTGGTGAACGAGCAGCTCGGCCGCGAGTTCGTGGCCAAGCTCATGCAGCCCTCACTCGACCTCTACATCGGCCGGCTGCGCGCCGCGCAGGAGGCAGGGCAGGTCCGGGCCGACATCGACCCGCGCATCGCCCTGGAGTTCTTCATCTCCCCGCTCGCCCAGCGCTGGCTCCAGCACACGGGCCCGATCTCCTACGAGTACACCGACACCCTCGTCGACTACGCCCTTCACGGCCTCGCACCGCGCTGAGTGCCCTGCCGAGTGCCGCGCCGGGCGGCCCGCGCGAGGCGCCCCGGCGCGTCCGTGATCACCCCGTCGCAGCCCAGCGCCAGCACCCGGTCCCGCTGCGCGTCCGTCACCACCGTGTGCGCCCACACCCGCCGGATCCCCGACTTCACCGCCCGCACGAGATCCGCGTCACGCGCACGGTGGTCCACGTCCAGCAGGTCCACGTACGACCGCCAGCGCTCCGGGCGGTCCGTGCGCAGTTGCCGCGCCGAGCGCCACAACTGCGTGAGCAGGCCGAGGCGGTGGACGCGGCGGGCCACCTCCGGGTCGTTGGAGTTCACGAACACCGAGCGGGTCAGGCCGCGGGCCCGGATCATCCCGGCCAGCCGGCCGAGACTCCGCGGATCCTTCGCCTCCAGCATCAGCACGATCCGCCCGCCGAAACGATCCAGTACCTCCTCGACCGTCGGCGGCCGTTCCGAGCGCCAGCTGCCGGGCAGCGCGTCCTTCGGGCGCAGCCGGACGCCCTGCCACTCCCGGGCGTCGAGGCCGCGCACCTCGCCGCCCAGGTAGGTGGTGCGGTTCAGGGTCTCGTCGTGGAACACCACGGGCGTCCCGTCGCGCAGCAGCCGCGTGTCGAAGTCCAGCACCTGCGACGTACCGCGCTCATAGGCGGCCACCAGCCCCGTCATGCTGTTCTCGGGGACCTCGCGGGCGCCGCCGCGGTGGGCCACGTACGTGACCCGGGGGAGCGCCGCCACCGTCAGGGGGCCGGTGCCCCACTCCAGCGGGCGGGTGCGTCCCTCCAGCGGGCGCAGGCCCGACGGCAGGGCCGGGGCGGCGCCGACCGGTCCCGTGAGGGTCAGCGAGACCACGGAAACCGCGGAGGCGAGGCCCGTCAGCGCGATCCTTGTGACCATGGCGACCACGGTAGGACGCCATGTCACGGCAAAGCGGGCAATGACACCCGATCACGGTGCGGAGTACCTCTCGCCCCACCGGCATATGCCTCGCCCCACCGGTACATGTCTCGGCCCTCCTGCCCCGGATGTGGGCACTGGCCCCCCGGCGCGCGGGAAGATGGGACCATGAGGCATGCTGTTCCGCACGACAGCGAGGCGAGGGGATAGATGAGCGCGGAGTACGGCGGCAGGACCGGCCTACAGGGCAAACTCACCCAGTGGCTGCGCGCCGGGCGCCGGCCGAAGGAGACCGCCGGTGACGGCGGCCGTGAGGCCCTGCTGCTCGCCGCCGCCGGAGCCGGACTGCCGCTCGCGCCCGCCGCCCACCCGGCCGGCTACCGCTGCTCCTGCGACCGCGTCGGCTGTCCCACCCCGGCCCGGCACCCGGTGTCCTTCGCCTGGCAGACGCAGTCGACCACCGACCGCGCCCAGATCGAACGCTGGGCCCGCCATCAGCCGCAGGCCAACTTCATCACCGCGACCGGCATGGTGCACGACGTCCTCGACGTGCCCCTGGATGCCGGTCGCAGTGCGTTGGAGCGGCTGCTCGGCGACGGTGTCGAGGTCGGGCCCGTCGCCGAGAGCGACGACGGCCGCATGCTGTTCTTCACCCTCACCCGCGGGACGCCCGAGGAGGAGGACGAGTGGTGGCCGTGCGAACTGGACTGCCACCCCGAGACGATGGACGAGCACCCCGGGCTGCGGTGGCACTGCCGTGGCTCCTACGTCCTCGTACCGCCGGCGCGGCTGCCCGGTGAGGACCAGACGGTGCACTGGGTGCGCGGGCCCGAGCATCCATTGCCGGATCCGCTGAGCCTGCTGGAGACCCTGACCGAGGCCTGCGCCCGGTACGCCGGCGAGGAAGCCGACCACGCCGGGCAGGCCTGGCCGCTGCGGCACTGAGCCGGTCCTGCCCTGTCCTTTCCGACCCTGCCCCGCCCTGCTCCTACGAGCCTTCGGCCGACGTCATGCCCTGGATCCGGCCGAGGATCGTCACCTGCTCGCTGCCGCTGCCCTTCGGCGGGTCCAGCGCCACCTCGTTGGAGACGAACTCCATCAGGAGGGACTGCTTGACCTCACCCTTCGTCAGCGCGAGGACGTCCTTGCCGGGGATGGGGAACGACGTGCCCGCGTAGGCCGTCTGCTTCTCGTAGTGCCGGGTGGTGAAGAACACCAGTGCGCCGCCGTCCGCCGTGCGCAGGGCGAGGGGCTGGTAGTCGCCGTTCGTCAGCGGTTCGTCGATGTACTGGGTGACCAGGCCCGGCTTCTTGGCGTTCTTCTCGCGCAGGGCGCGCCACTGGCTGGTGTGGGAGCCGTCGGCGAAGGTCTCGCCGCCGTTCTTGAGGTAGGTCGTGTAGTCCTGGCTCAGGTCGCCGGGGGCGACGGACAGGCCGGTCGAGTTCACGGGGACCGACTCGGCCCAGCCGTCCGCGTCCTTCTTGAACCGCGGGACCTTGCCCGGTGCGACGAGGGTGAGATACGCGACCTGGAAGGGGTCGTCCAGGCTGCTGCGGGTGAACACGAGCAGCCAGCGGGCGGTGCCACCCTTGTTGCCGGCCGCGTCGACGAGGAACCAGCGGGGCCAGCCGGCCTTCTTGGGGATCGTGTACTTCGCGTCCGTCAGCTTCAGGGGCGTGTGGTTCGGGTTGCCGTCCGGGCTGTTCGTCCGGCCGGCCTTCAGGCGTGCCGAGTCGATGTCGGCCAGGGCGCCGGTGGTGTGGTCGGCGTCCAGGGAGGCGTCGTAGGCCTTGTCGGCCTCGTTGTACGCGGTCGTGAACTCCTGGAGGGCCTTGGCGGCTTCGGCTCGGGTCGTGGACGGGAGGATCTCCCGTTCGCCGTGCACCACGACGCATCCGCTCGCCGTCAACGACAAAGCGGTCACCGAGGCTGCTATGAGGGCGCTCCGGGCGGACCTGCGGAGCGTTCGAGGGTCGCGATCCCTGCTCATCGGGTTCCTTCACCTTCCCCTTTCCGGAGGCGAACCCTACCGGGTGCCGCCGGCGGCCGGACGGGGGTGGGTGTGCGAGAGGAATCCCGGCGGCGTCAGGCCCTGTCGCGCACCGGCGCCGGCGCCGTCCGGCCGCGTCCAAGGCCCGTCGGTGCCAGGAACAGGGTCAGGGTCGGGACCAGGTACAGCAGCCACACCACGACCTGGAGCACCGTCGGATCCGGCTGGAAGTTGAACACGCCCTTGAGCAACGTGCCGTACCAACTGTCCGGCGGAATCGTGCCGGAGATGTCGAAGGCCAGTTTCCGCTCGCCCGGCAGGAAGCGGGCCTCCTGCAAGTCGTGGAAGCCGTACGCCAGTACGCCCGCGGCCACGACGACGAGCATGCCGCCGGTCCAGGTGAAGAACCGGGCGAGATCGATGCGCAGGGCGCCCCGGTAGAAGAGCCAGCCCAGGAGGACCGCGGTCAACAGGCCCAGGGCGACACCGAGAAGGGGACGCGGGCTGCCGTCGCTCGCCGCGTGGACCGAGGCCCAGACGAACAGGGCCGTCTCAAGGCCCTCCCGGCCCACGGCCAGGAACGCCGTGGCGACCAGCGCGCCCGTGCCCATGGCGAGGGCCGCGTCCAGCTTGCCGTGCAGTTCGGACTTCAGGTGCCGGGCGGTGCGCCGCATCCAGAACACCATCCACGTCACCAGACCGACCGCGAGGATCGACAGGGACCCGCCGAGCGCCTCCTGCGCCTCGAACGTCAGCTCCTGCGAGCCGAATTCGAGCGCACAGCCGAAGCCGAACGCGAGGGCGACCGCGATGCCGATGCCGATCCAGATCGGCCGCAGCGCGTCCCGGCGGTCCGTCTTCACCAGGTAGGCGATGAGGATGCAGACGACGAGGCTCGCCTCCAGGCCCTCGCGCAGACCGATCAGGTAGTTGGAGAACAACAGGCTCAGGCCTCCTTGGAGAACAGCGTCCGGCCCCACCAGTCGTCCTTGTCGCGGACGCCCGGCGGGATGGCGAAGAGCGCCGAACCCACGTGCTGGATGTACTCGTTGAGCGCGTCCGTGGCCAGGTTGCGCTGGATCGGGATGAAGCCCTTGCGGACGTCCCGCTGGTAGGCGAGGAAGAACAGGCCCGCGTCGAGGCGGCCCAGTCCGTCCGTGCCGTCGGTGAAGGAGTAGCCGCGGCGCAGGATCGTCGCCCCGTGGTTGGCGTCGGGGTGCGCGAGCCGGACGTGCGCGTCGGGCTTCATGGCCTTCAGGAACGGCTCGTCACGCTCCTTCGCCTTGCCGACCGGGGCGCCCTCGCCCTTGTCACGGCCGAAGATGTCCTCCTGCTCCTGGAGCGAGGTGCGGTCCCAGGTCTCGATGTGCATGCGGATGCGGCGGGCGACGAGGTAGGAGCCGTTCGTCATCCAGGACGGGCCGTCCTTCCCGTCCACCCACACGAACTTCTTCAGCCGGTCCGTCTCCGTGCCCGCTATGTTGCGGGTGCCGTCCTTGAAACCCATCAGGTTGCGCGGGGTCTGTGCCTCGGGTGTCGTCGACGACGTCTTGCCGAAGCCGAGCTGCGACCAGCGGATGACGACCTTGCCGAAGCCGATGCGGGCCAGGTTGCGGATGGCGTGCACGGCGACCTGTGGGTCGTCCGCGCAGGCCTGGACGCACAGGTCGCCTCCGCTGCGGTTCTTGTCCAGGTTGTCACCCGCGAACTTGGGCAGGTCCACCAGGGCGGCCGGCCGTTGCTCCGCCAGGCCGAACTTCCCGAACAGGCTCGGACCGAAGCCGATCGTGAGGGTCAGGCGGGAGGGCTTGAGGTCCAGGGCCTCGCCGGTGTCGTCCGGGGGTGCCTCGGGGAGGCCGCCGAAGCCGCCCTCGCCCACCGGCTGCCCGGCCGTCATGCGGCGGGCGGCTTCCGTCCACTCCTTCAGCAGCTGGACGAACTCCGCCCGGTCGTCGGTCGTCACGTCGAACGCGGCGAAGTGCAGCCGGTCCTGGACGGGCGTGGCGATGCCCGCCTGGTGCGGGCCGTGGAAGGCGATCGCGGTTCCCGTGTCCGGTGCGGGGTCGTCGTCGGTGCGGGCCATCGCCACCGCTCCGCCCGCCGCGGCGGCGCCGAGGGCCAGGCCCGCGCCGCCCCAGCCGAGCAGGGAGCGCCGGGAGGGAGATGGCGTGTCGTTGTCCGTCATGGGCGCGGTCCCCTACTTCGCGACTGCGGCAGCGAGCTTCGACAGGGGCTCCGCCAGCGCGTTGACCGCGTCCGAGAGCTCCTTGCGGTCGGCCTTGCCGACCTTGTCGTAGGAGGTGAAGTCGTACGACGTCGTGTCCGGGCGGTACTTGTCGAGCAGCGTGTTCAGGGTGGCGAACTGCTTGTCCAGTTCCGTGGTGAGGGCCTTGTCGTTCTCCTGCGCGACCGGCTTCAGCAGCTCGTACGACTTCTGCGCGCCCTCGACGTTGGCCTTGAAGTCGACCAGGTCGGTGTGCGAGTAGCGCTCCTCCTCGCCGGTGACCTTGCCGGTCGCGACCTCGTCGAGGAGTTCCTTGGCACCGTTGGCCATCGAGGTCGGGGTGATGTCGGCCTTGCCGACCCGCTCCTGCCAGTCCTTCAGGTCGGTGATGAGCCGGTCGGCGAGCTCCTTCTCCCGGTCGCCGATCTTCTTGTCCTGCCAGAGGGCCTTCTCCAGGCGGTGCCAGCCGGTCCAGTCGGTGGCGGGGTCCTGGCCGTCCTCCAGGCCGTCCTCGCGGACGTCGACCTTCGGGTCGATGTCGCCGAAGGACTCGGCGACCGGCTCGGTGCGCTCCCAGCCGATGCGGGACGGCGCGTACGCCTTCTGCGCGGCTTCCAGGTCGCCGTCCTTGACGGCCCGGGCGAAGGTTTCGGCCTTGGGCAGGGTCTCGTCGGCCTGCTCCTGGGTGTAGGCGCGGTAGGCCGCCACGGCCTCGTCCAGGCGCGGGTCGCGCTTGACCGCCTTGCCGCCGGTGGCCTTGACGGCCTGACGGATGCCCTTGCCCTTCATGCCGGGCTTGCAGGCGATCTGGTAGTCGCCGGCCTTCACCTCGGCGGTGACCCGCTGCCTGGTGCCGGGGCCTATGTTCTCCCGCTCGGTGACCACGCGGTCGTCAGGGAAGAGCACGTAGACCTCGGTGACCTTGGAACCCTTGTTCTCGACGGCCAGTTCGACGTGCCCGGCGGGGAACTCCTTCTTCGACACCTCGCACTTGTCGTCCGTGGCCGTCACATGGACCACGCGGTCGCCGTCCTCGGCGTTGCTCTTCTCCGTACAGCCGGTGACTGCGGTCAGAACCGCCGCGGCGGCGATCACGACGGATACGGGGCTGGCGGGTCGCATGAAAGCTCCAGAAGGACGGGGAAGGTGAGGCTCACCTAAGCCAGATAAGGATTACTTAAATGACTCAAAATCGCTCTCATGAAGTGGTCAAGGGAAGGTCAAAGGTCGCGCTTCGGGATGATCGGGAGCGCCGGCCGCCCGGGACGACCTGGTCGCCCGGGCGGTGTTTGAATGCCCCCGTGACTGACTACGACGTGCTCCGCGTCTTCTGCGGGCCGAACGGTGGATACGGCAACGAACTCGGTGTCGTGCGTGAGGGTTCGGTGATGCCCGAGCGGAGTGAGCGGCAGGCGTTCGCCGCGAAACTCGGGTTCAGTGAGACCGTGTTCGTCGACGACCCCGAGCGCGGGGTGATCGACATCTACACGCCCACCCTGCGCCTGCCCTTCGCCGGGCACCCGTGTGTCGGGACGGCCTGGCTGCTCGACGTGCCCGAACTGGTCACGCCCGCCGGGGTGGTCGGGGCCCGGCAGGACGGGGAGTTCTGCTGGATCGAGGCGCGGGCGGAGTGGGTGCCGCAGCGCACCCTGCGGCAGTACGGAAGCGCGGCCGAGGTCGACGACCTGGCCGTGCCGCCGCCGGGGGAGTGGGTCTACGCCTGGGCGTGGGAGGACGAGCCCGCCGGACGGGTGCGGGCCCGGGCCTTCCCCGGACGCGGCGACGGGATCGACGAGGACGAGGCGACCGGGGCGGCGGCCCTGCTGCTCACCGACCGGCTCGGCCGGGCCCTCAACATCACCCAGGGAGCGGGCTCCCAGATCCTGACCGCACCCCAGCCGGGCGGCTGGACCGAGGTCGGCGGCCGGGTGCACCTCGAACGCTGACCCGGGCGGCGCGCGTCGGTACGGGCGGAACCCTCTCGGGTGCCCGCCGCGGGTCTTTGGGGCCGGTCAGGCCGACAGCGGGAACTCCTCGCCCAGCGCGTGGAACACCGCGTTGTTCAGCGCGTACGCCCGCTTGCACTCGGCCACGATCCGCTGCCGCTCCAGCTCGTCTCCGGGCACCGCGTCCAGCAGCTCCCAGTAACCCCGCTTGAAGGCGGCCGGGTTGGGGATCTCCTCGAACACGTAGAAGCGGACCCCGTCGCCCTTCTTCGGCAGACCCCACGCCCTCTCGGCCGTGTCGCGGATGATCTGCCCGCCGGAGAGGTCGCCGAGGTAGCGGGTGTAGTGGTGGGCGACGTAGCCGGCAGGCCAGGTGCGGGCGCAGTCGGAGATCCGTCGCGCGTACTCCAGGGTGGCGGGCAGCGCGCTGATGCCCGCTCGCCAGCCGGGGCCGCGCAGGTACTCCAGGTCCTGCTCCAGCGCGGCCGTCCGGAACAACTCCGGGCGGACGAAGGGGCCGGCCACCGGGTCCCCGGCCAGGCGCTCGGCGCCGGACTCCAGTGCCCCGTACACGAACCACAGCTGCTCCGTGTAGCGGGCGAACGCGTCGACCCCCAGTTTGTGCCCCAGCAGGTCGCTCATGAACGTCGAGCCCCTGACCTCCTCGTGCTGCTCGCGGGAAGCGGTCCGGATGAGGGTGGAGAAGGATTCCATGGGCCCACTTCCTGTTTCCCGACGTCGTGTCGGTAAAAACGGTACTCCGGTGCCGTGGAAAAAGCCCGCCCTCCGGGCTCGGGTTCCGGTGGTCGTCGCAACACTCCAGTTCAGGGGATGGGTTTTGCGTGCACTCAGTTGACCGGCCAGGTGCGCTCGGCCGCCCAGGTGCCGAAGCGCTGCCAGCCGATCTCCGGAAAGTCGCGGCGCAGGGCGTCCACGTCGACATCGAGGCCGGTCTCGGTGAAGTAGCGGAACATCGCGGCGAGATCGGCCGAGAACGTCTCGACGCGGGCGATCGGCAGCCGCTCGAAGACGATCGGCCTGCCGCACACGCCGGTCAGCGCCTCCGCGATCCGGGGGCAGGTCAGCTCGTCGGAGGCGATGTCGATGCGCCGGCCCGCGAACTTTTCGGGCCGCGCGAGCACATGGGCGGCGAAGGCGCCGATGTCCCGCGCGGGAATCAGCGTCACCGGCCGGTCATCAGGCATCGGCAGGACGAATCTGCCCTCGCGCAGACCTTCGAGCGACCATTCGACCGTGTAGTTGTCCATGAACACGGCCGGGCCGAGGACCGTCCACGGCACACCCAGCCCGCGCAGGTGCTGCTCGATGCGGTACTTGCTGTCGAAGTGCGGGATGCCCGTGTCCCGGTCGGCGTGTGCGGCGGAGGAGAACACGATGTGCCCGATGTCCCGGGCGGCCTCCAGCAGGGCGATGCCCTGCCGGACCTCGGTTTCCGGGTCGGAGCCGAAGGGGGTGGACATGGCGAACAGTCCGTCGGCGCCTTTCAGGGCGAACTCCAGCGACTCGCGGTCGTCGAAGTCGGCCGCGAGCACGTCTGCGCCGAGGGCCCGCAGCGCCCGGGCGGCGGCCGAGCCGGGAGTGCGGGTCAGGGCGCGGACCCGGTTAGCCCTGATCGAGCAGCGAGCGGGCGGCCGCGCCGCCCTGGGTGCCGGTCGCTCCGGCAACGGCCACGACGGGCCGGTAGAATTCCTTCGTCATGCGCCTACTGTATGACACAGTCACTGCGTGACGCAGATATTTAGGAGACCCCTTGCTGATAGACGATCTCCAGCAGGAGTCCCGCCGCTACCTGGCCTCCTACGTCATGTTCAACCAGGCGGTCGCGGACCATCTCAAGCTGCACCCGACCGACGTCCAGTGCCTCAACCTGCTGACCGCCGAGTCCGGCCCGTTCACCACCGGCCGGATCGCCGAGCTCACCGGCCTGACCAGCGGCTCGGCGACCCGGCTGGTCGACCGTCTGGAAAAGGCGGGCTACGTGGTCAGGCGCCGCGACCAGACCGACCGCCGCCGGGTTCTGGTGGAGCCCGTCCCGAAGGCGATGCGGAATCTCACGGAGCTGTGGGCCGAGCTGGGCGAGCGATGGCGGGCGATGTTCGCCGACTACACCGAGGACGAACTCGCCCTGCTGTACCGGCACATGCGACGCACCGTCGAGCTCTCCCGGCAGCAGATCGCCCACCTGCGCGGCAAGGACTGACGACCGGCCGGGCGTCGGTGGGGGCGGGACGCTACGGCAGCGTGAGGATCTCCGCGCCCGACTCCGTCACCACCAGCGTGTGCTCGAACTGGGCCGTCCGCTTGCGGTCCTTCGTCACGACCGTCCAGCCGTCGTCCCACATGTCGTACTCGTGCGTCCCGAGCGTCAGCATCGGCTCGATCGTGAACGTCATCCCGGGCTGGATCACCGTCGTCGCGTGCGGGCTGTCGTAGTGCGGGATGATCAGGCCCGAGTGGAACGAGCTGTTGATGCCGTGGCCGGTGAAGTCCCGGACCACCCCGTAGCCGAAGCGCTTGGCGTAGGACTCGATGACCCGGCCGATGATGTTGATCTGCCGGCCCGGCTTGACCGCCTTGATCGCCCGGTCGAGGGACTCCCGGGTCCGCTCCACCAGCAGCCGCGACTCCTCGTCGACGTCACCGACCAGGTAGGTCGCGTTGTTGTCGCCGTGCACACCGCCGATGTACGCCGTCACGTCGAGGTTGACGATGTCGCCGTCGCGCAGGACCGTCGAGTCCGGGATGCCGTGGCAGATGACCTCGTTGACCGAGGTGCACAGCGACTTCGGGAAGCCCCGGTAGCCGAGCGTCGAGGGATAGGCGCCGTGGTCGCACATGTACTCGTGCGCCACCTTGTCCAGCTCGTCGGTGGTCACCCCGGGGGCGATCAGCTTCGCGGCCTCCGCCATCGCCCGGGCGGCGATCCGGCCGGCGAGCCGCATCGCCTCGATCGTCTCGGGCGTCTGCACCTCCGGTCCGGTGTACGGCGTCGGCGCGGGCTTGCCGACGTACTCGGGGCGGCGGATGTTTCCGGGCACGGGACGGGTGGGGGACAGCTCCCCCGGTACGAGCAGCGACTGGCCAGACATGCCAGCGAGTCTAACCAGCGCCCATGGGGGAACATGTCGATGGCGAGAGGAGCTGGTCATGGCCCTGTTCAAGAAGCGGACGGTCGGCAAGCCGGGTGAGTGGTACTACTGCCTGGAGCACAAGAAGGTCGAGGAGGGGCCGGAGTGCCCCAACAAGGACCGGTTCGGGCCGTACGCCTCCCGCACGGAAGCCGAACACGCGATGGAGACCGCCCGCGCACGCAACCTCCAGTGGGAGAACGACCCCAAGTGGCACGACGCCCCGGCGGGCGGCCGCAACGACGAATAGGCGCACCCCGGCGGCCGCGCGCGACCCGCGCAGCCGCACCACCGGCAGAACCGGCCCCACCGCCCCTTACCAGCGCGCCGGCGGTGGGGCCGTCAGGTGTTCCGCCAGTCTCGACACCCTGTCCCGGAAGCGGCGACGCCCGTGTGGCGTCGGCAGGGCGTTCTCCCCGGCCGCCGCGCTGACCAGGTGCTGGACCGTGTCCAGGTCCAGCTCCGAGCCGTCGGGGACGGCCAGGGCCTCGTGGGCCATCGCCGGCAGCTCGCCCTCACCGGGGCCGAGGGACAGCACCGTCGCCCCTGCGCGCCGGGCGTCGGACACCCGTTCGAGGAGGGGTGCGGCGGGTCCCTCGGGCGACACCACCAGCAGCGTCTCGCCCCGCCGGGCCGCCTCCAGCCGCCCGAGGCCGACCGCCAGGTGCGCCGGATCCGAGGGGCGCGCGTCATGCCGTACCAGGGTCGGGGCCAGCTCCGGCGTGCCCGACCACGCCGCCTCGTCCACCAGGTGCGCCGCCAGGTGCCACGGCTCGTACTCCGGCGTGCCGACGAGCAGCAGCCCGCCGCCGTGCGACACCACCGACCCCCGCAGCGCACCGGCGAAGCGCCGCGTGGCGCCCAGCCATTCCGTCCCGACGAGCACTTCCCGCAACAGCGCGACCCGTACGGCATCCATACGACGGCATCCTGCCCCGACCGGTCACTCGTGACGTGGAATTCACCACGCATTCGCCCGGCTTGGGCAGGTGGACCGGTCATCCGTACCGTCGTCGAACTACCGGAGGAACCCGCCGATGACCGAGACCAGCGTCCCCTTCCGCGCCGGCCGGGAGGGGTACGCCAGCTTCCGCATCCCCGCCGTCGTCGCCACCGGCACGGGCACCCTGCTCGCCCTCTGCGAGGGCCGCGTCGGCTCCCGGGACGACTTCGGGAACATCGACATCGTCCTCAAACGCTCCACGGACGGCGGCCGCACCTGGAGCCCGCTCCTGGTCGCCGCCAGGAACGGCGACGCCCTCGCCGGCAACCCGGCGCCCGTCGTCCTGGACACCGGCCGTGTCCTCCTGGTGCACGTACGCAACGCCGCGCTCGCCACCGAGGACGCCATCCGGTGCGGCAAGGTGAGCGCGGCCGACGGGCGCCGGGTCTGGGTGCAGCACAGCGACGACGACGGCCTCACCTGGTCCGCGCCGCGGGAGATCACCCAGGAGACCAAGGAGCCGCACTGGCGCTGGTACGCCACCACCCCCGGCCACGCCCTCCAGTTGAGCACCGGCCGGATCGTCGTCCCCGCCAACCACTCCCTGCCGCCCACCGGCACGGACAACGGCACCGAGGGCAGGTACAACGGCGGCCACTGCCTGCTCAGCGACGACCGGGGCGCGACCTGGCGGATCGGCTACGTCGACGACAACACCGACGGCTACATCAACGCCAACGAGACCACCGCCGCCGAACTCCCCGACGGCCGCGTGTACGTCAACACGCGCAACGACTCCCCGTCGCCCGGCACCCGCGCCGACGCCCACTCGGCCGACGGCGGCCAGACCCTGGTGAAGCCCTTCCGCCCGCAGGCGGGCCTGTCCGCCCCCGTGTGCCAGGCGAGCGTCCTCCAACTCCGCGACCCGGACGTGCTGCTCTACTCCGGCCCCGCCGACCCCGGTTTCCGCGCCCTGATGACGATCCGCGCCTCCACCGACGGCGGCACCACCTGGCGCCCGGCCCACACCGTGGACGGGCTGCCCGCCGCGTACTCCGACCTGGTGCGCGTCGACGCGGACACCGTGGGACTGCTGTACGAGACCGGCGACTTCAGCGCCTACGAGACCATCACCTTCCGCCGGGTGCCCGTGACGGAGCTGCCCTGAGCCGGTGACGGCGGCGGACGTAGAGTCGGGGCCATGACCTCTACCGACAGTGCTGCCACCGACAACGCCCAGAAGGCCCCCGCCAAGGACCCCTGGGACCTGCCCGACGTCTCCGGACTCGTCGTCGGGGTGCTCGGCGGGACCGGGCCGCAGGGCAAGGGCCTCGCCTACCGGCTCGCCCGGGCCGGACAGAAGGTGATCATCGGCTCGCGGGCGGCCGAGCGCGCCCGGGCCGCCGCGGAGGAACTCGGCCACGGCGTCGAGGGCGCCGACAACGCCGAGACCGCGCGCCGCAGCGACATCGTGATCGTCGCCGTGCCGTGGGACGGCCACGGCAAGACGCTGGAGTCCCTGCGCGAGGAACTGGCCGGCAAGCTCGTCGTCGACTGCGTCAACCCGCTCGGCTTCGACAAGAAGGGCGCCTACGCGCTCAAGCCCGAGGAGGGCAGCGCCGCCGAGCAGGCCGCCGCCCTGCTGCCGGACTCCCGGGTCACGGCCGCCTTCCACCACCTGTCGGCCGTGCTGCTCCAGGACCCGGAGATCGACGAGATCGACACCGACGTGATGGTGCTCGGCGAGGTCCGCGCCGACGTCGAGATCGTGCAGGCCCTCGCCGGGCGCATCCCCGGCATGCGCGGCATCTTCGCCGGGCGGCTGCGCAACGCCCACCAGGTGGAGTCGCTGGTGGCGAACCTGATCTCCGTGAACCGCCGGTACAAGGCGCACGCGGGGCTCCGGGTCACGGACGTATGAGCCCATGGGGGACACTGGACGGCACCAGCAGTGCCCGCAGTGTCCCCCGACAGGAGCCGACCGACATGCCCCTCTTGCTCCCACCCGACCCGGCCCGGCGACTCGCCCTCTACGCCCTGATCGTCTGCGTCCTCGCCGTGGCCGCGGCCGTCGTCTCCTTCACGCGGGGCAGCTGGCTGGGGATCGTCTGGGTGCTGCTGGCGGGTCTGTCGTCCAACATGTGCTGGTACTACGTGAAGCGCGGCCGGGACGCCCGGCGGGAATCCGTCACGGGCTGACCCGTCAGGGAGCGGCCGAGCAGAACTCGTTCGAGCCCTGCCAGAAGCGGTACAGCTCCTGACCGCAGTACGTCTCGACGTCACTGATCCCGAGCGACTTCAGCACCGAGTCGACCACGTCGAAGAACACGCCGTTCACCGCCGGCAGCCACAGCAGCGCGAACACGAAGAGCAGGCCGAACGGCGCGAACGGCTCCACCTGCCGCCGGATGTCGTACGACAGCCAGGGCTCGATGACGCCGTAGCCGTCCAGGCCCGGCACCGGCAGGAAGTTCAGCAGCGCGGCCGTCACCTGGAGCAGCGCGAGGAAGGCCAGGGCGAACCGGAAGTCGGCCGGCACGCCGTCCAGCGCGTCCAGCCAGAACGGGGCCGTGCAGACGACCGCGAACAGCACGTTCGTCAGCGGGCCCGCCGCCGAGATCAGGCTGTGCTTCCAGCGCCCCCGGATCCGCCCGTGCTCGATGAACACCGCGCCGCCGGGCAGACCGATCCCGCCCATGATCACGAAGATCACCGGGAGGACGATGCTGAGCAGCGCGTGCGTGTACTTCAGCGGGTTCAGGGTGAGGTACCCCTTCGCACCGACCGAGATGTCGCCGCTGTGCAGGGCGGTGCGCGCGTGCGCGTACTCGTGCAGGCAGAGCGAGACGATCCAGGCCGCCGTCACGAAGAGGAACACGGCGACCCCGGGCTGCTGCGCGAACCCGGTCCAGGTCGCCCATCCCGTGACCGCCGTCACGGCCAGAATCCCGACGAAGACGGGACTGATCCGCCGCTCACTGTGGCGGCTGGTGGCGGTGGTCATGGGACTCCCTGCACTCTCGAACACGCGATGGGACGCCCGACGGTACCGGGCGCAGGGGGAAAACGTCTCGCGCGGGGCGGTCGGTTCCGGGAGGGTGGGGGCATGGGGCTCTGGCACGTGATCTACGAGGACTGGCAGATGGAGTGCTGCGGCACGCCGTTCTCCGTGGGGGACGAGGTGAGCTGGCCGCTGCTGCTCCTGGACGCGGACACCGTGTTCGGAGGCGGCTGGCACGACCAGCTCACGAAGGCCGCGGGACCGGTCGAGGACGTGGGCGGCGTCCGGATCATGCGCGAGGAGACGGGCCTCACGGTCGCCCTGGCCGGGGACCCCGACGACGACGAGGACCGGCGGCCCGCACCGGGGGACCGGGCCCGCTCGGTCGGGCTGCTGTCCGTCGAGCGGCACGGTGCGAGGTGGCCCCAGGTCAGCGGGCGGGTGCGGGCCGTGCAGGTGCTGATCCAGGCGTACGCCGAGAGCGCGCCCGGCTCGCGTTCCTGGGAGCCGGTCGCGGGGAAGCGGCGGCTGCGGAGGGTGGAGCGGTGCCCCAAGTGGTTCTCCGACGGCGAGGTGGAGCAGGGGTCCGATGGCCGGGCACTGCGGCGCAGGGAGTCGGGGGTGGTGGTGACCCTGGAGGTCCCGGGCACGGACTCGTGGCTCTCGTACGCCGTCCGTGAGGCCCGGGGCATCCCGCAGCGGGTCGCCGAGCCCGGTGCGGAGACGGAAGGCATCACGGCGGCTGCCCTGACGGATCTGCTGGAGACGCTGAGCACGGTCGCGGCTCCGCCGCGGCGTTACGGCCGGTCCGGTACCGGGCCCCGTCGACATGCCTGAGCACGGTCCCGCCGGACCGCAGGGGCAAAGGACCGTGCCCGCCGGCGCCTGCCGGGACCCGGGGCGTCCCCCGGCGGGGTGCCGGGCCCGTGCGGAGACGGAGGGCACCACGGCGGCCGACCCTCATGACCATGAGCTGGTACCCATGGCCATCCGTGGCCGCACCTGCCCCGGCGCCCGCCGCGCCGCCGAACGCCGTGACCCGCCCTCGTACCACCGGAGACAATGGACCCCGTGCGCTACCGCATCCTCGGCACCACGCAGGCGCTCCGCACCGACGGCACGGTCGTTCCGGTGGGCGGGGCGCGGCTGCGTGCGCTGCTGACCGTGCTGGCCCTGCGGGCCGGCCGTACCGTGCCCGTGGGGCTGCTGGTCGACGAGGTGTGGGGCGGTGAGCCGCCCGCCGACGCCGCGGGGGCGCTCCAGGCGCTGGTCGGGCGGCTGCGGCGGGCGCTCGGGGCGGACGCGGTCGCCTCCGCCGAGGGCGGGTACCGGCTCACGGCCGCGCCCGACGACGTCGACCTGCACCGGTTCGAGCGGCTGGCCGGTGAGGGGCTGCGGGCCCTGGCCGACGGCGACCCCGCCAAGGCGGCCGTGCTCCTGGACGACGCCCTCGCCCTGTGGCGCGGCCCGGCCCTCGCCGACCTCCCCGACCGCGCGGCCGAGGCGGCCCGCCGGGACACCCGCCGCCTGGACGTGCTGCGCGCCCGCCACAGCGCCGCCCTCGCCCTCGGCCAGGCCGAGCAGTCCCTGCCCGAACTGACCGCCCTGTGCGACAGCCACCCCCTGGACGAGCCCCTCCAGACCCTGCGCCTGCGCGCCCTGCACGACGCCGGCCGTACGGCGGAGGCGCTGGACGCGTACGAGCACGTGCGGCGGCTGCTCGCCGACCGGCTCGGGACCGACCCGGGGACGGAACTGCGCTCGCTGCACGCGGAGTTGCTGAAGCCGGGCGACGACAGCACCGGCCCCGCGCCCGTGGCGGACGCCCCGCCCGTCGGCAACCTGCGCGCCCGGCTCACCTCCTTCATCGGCCGCGAGACCGACATCGAGACCATCCGGGGCGATCTCACCACCGGCCGCCTGGTCACGCTGCTCGGACCCGGCGGGGCCGGCAAGACCCGGCTGTCGCAGGAGGCCGCCGCGACCCTGCGGCACGCCATGCCGGGCGGCGTCTGGCTGGCCGAGCTCGCCCCGGTCGACGACCCCGCCGCCGTACCGGAGGCCGTGCTCACCGCCCTCGGCGCCCGCGAGACCGTGCTGTACGGCGCCGGCGCCGAGGGCATCCGGGCCGCCGTGGCCGACCGGCTCGACGACCCCGTCGCGCGGCTCGCCGAGCACTGCTCCCGCCCCCGCATGCTGCTCATCCTCGACAACTGCGAGCACGTCGCCGACGCCGCCGCCCGGCTCACCGAGGAACTGCTGGAGCGCTGCCCCGGCCTGACCGTCCTCGCCACCAGCCGCGAACCCCTCGGTGTCCCGGGGGAGTTGCTGCGGCCCGTGGAGCCGCTGCCCGAGCCGGTCGCGCTGCGGCTGCTCGCCGACCGGGGCGCGGCGGCCCGGCCCGGCTTCCGGATCGAGGACGATCCCGAGGCGTGCGCCGAGATCTGCCGCCGCCTGGACGGCCTCCCCCTGGCCATCGAACTCGCCGCCGCCCGGCTGCGGATGCTCACCCCACGCCAGATCGCCGACCGGCTCGACGACCGCTTCCGTCTCCTCACCTCCGGAAGCCGTACCGTCCTGCCCCGCCAGCAGACCCTCAGAGCCGTCGTCGACTGGTCCTGGGACCTGCTCGACGAGGACGAACGGGACGTCCTGCGGCGGCTGTCGGTGTTCGCGGGCGGCTGCGACCTGCCCGCCGCCGAGGCCGTGTGCGGGCCGTCCGCCCTGGAGACACTCGGCTCGCTCGTCGACCGCTCCCTGGTCGTCGCCACACCGCCCGGCGAGTCCGCTGGCGAGGAGATGCGCTACCGGCTGCTGGAGACCGTCGCCGAGTACGCCGCCGAGCGGCTGGACGAGTCCGGGCAGCGCGCCGACGCCGAGCGCGCCCACCTGACGTACTTCCGCGAACTCGCCCGCGTGACCGACCCGTTACTGCGCGGCTCCGGCCAGCTCGCCGCCATCCACCGGCTGGAGCGGGAGTACGAGAACCTGCGCACCGCCCTGCGTCACGCCGTCGCCCTGCGCGACGAGCAGGAGGCGCTGTGCCTGGCGCTGTCCCTCGTCTGGTACTGGCAGATGCGTGACCTGCGCATCGAGGCCCGCAACTGGTGCCGCGAGGTCATGGCCCTCGGCCCCGACCCCTTCACCGAGCCCGTCCGCCCCGCCGCCCCGGTGTGGGAGCGCTGCACCGACGCCCCGCCCCCGATGACCGGCGAGATCCTGTGGGAGGCCCGGCGCGGTATCCACCTCGCCCATCTCGCCTGCATGGACACCGAGCTGGACGCCTGGCAGAACTCCCGGTCCCAGCAGAAGCTGCGGACCATCGCCGCGACGTATGAACCCGGGCTCCCGCAGAACTGCCGGCTGCCCGGCCTGCTCTGGTTCTTCGCCGTGATGCTGACCGGCGACATGGAACGGCTGCGCGTCATCATCGACGAGTCCATCCGCACCTGCCGCGAGACGCCCGGCTTCGACTGGGAGCTGGCCTCCGGCCTGCAGATGCGGGCCAACTTCCTCGCCAACCGCACCGACTGGGCGGGCGACGCCGCGCGAGACGCCGACGAGTCGCTGGACATCTACCGGCGCCTCGGCGACGACTGGGGCACCGCCGAGGCCCTCTCCGCACGCGCCGAGGCCCACGAACGCAAAGGTGACTACGCCCGGGCCGCCGCCGACTACGAGGCCGCCATCGGCCACGCCGAGCACCTCGGCGCCCGGGCCCAGGCCGCTGTCCTCAGTGCCCGGCTGGGCAGCGCCCTGCTGGAGGCGGGTGAGGACGAACGCGGCGAGCGGCTGCTGCGCGAGGTGATCGCCCAGCACGAGGACTCGCACAGCGAGGCCATGCCCGCCGCCCGCCTGTTCCTGGCGGGCTGGCTCGGCATGACGGGCCGTGTCCCCGAGGCGCGCGAGCACCTGCGGCGGCTGCGCCAGGACTTCCGTATCGCCTACTTCATCGTCTTCGACGCGTTCATCCTCGGCGCGGAGGCGTGGCTGGACGCCACGGAGGGGCGGTACGAGGAGTGCCTCGGCCGCATTCGCAAGGGGCTGGAGCGGGCCGCCGACCCGCTGTCCGAGGCCATCACGCCCCATATGCGCTCGGGGTATCTGATCATCGGCGCCCGGGCCCTGGCCGACCTCGACGGCGGGCGGCGCGCCCTGGACGCGGCCCGCTGTCTGGGCGCCGTCGACGCCCTGCTGCCCCCCGGCCACGTCGCCCAGCGGCAGGAGCGCGAGGCGCGCGGGCAGGCGGAGCGGCGGGCCCGCGCGATGCTCGGCGACACGGTGTTCGAGGCCGCGTACGCGGAGGGCGGCGGCCTCTCCCTGGAGGAGGCCGCCGCCCTGCTGTGAGGCGAATCCTTGCGTTTCGGTCAGTTCTTCGTCCGGAACTTGTGGATCGCGACGGGCGCCATCACCGCGGTGATCGCCACCGACCAGCCGAGCGTCACCCACAGGTCGTGCGCGACCGGCCCGCCCACCATCAGGCCGCGTGCGGCGTCCGCCAGCGTCGACAGCGGGTTGTAGTCGGTGAACGCCTGCAACCAGCCGGGCATCGACGTCGTCGGCGCGAAGATCGACGAGCCGAACTGGAGCGGGAACAGCACCAAAAAGCCCATCGCCTGCACGGACTGCGCGTTCTTCAGGATCACGCCCAGGGTGAGGAACACCCACATGATCGACGAGGCGAACGCCGTGGACAGGGCCACGGTCGCGAACAGCCCTGGCCAGTTCGTGATGTCGAACCCGACCGCGACGGCGACGATCATCAGCACGGCGGTCGCGAACAGCATCCGCAGCAGCTCCACCGAGATCTTCGCGAACAGCACCGAGCCCCGCCCGATCGGCAGGGACCGGAAGCGGTCCATGACACCGGAGTTGAAGTCCTGGCTGAAGCCGGTGCCGACGCCCTGGGACAGCGTCATGCTCATCATCGCGATCATGCCGGGGATCACGTACTGCACGTAACGGTCCTGCCCGCCGCCCAGTGCCTGCCCGATCGAGCCGCCGAAGACGAACACGAACAGCAGGGTGAAGATGACCGGCATCAGCAGTGCGTCGGCCATCGACTCCGGGTCCTTGCGGATCCACAGCAGGTTGCGGCGGATCAGGGCCCCGGTGTGACGCAGGTGGCCGCGCAGCGGGATACGGGCGTCCGCGTCGGCGTCGTTGAGGGTGACGGCGCTCATACGGCGGCCTCCTGAAGGTCTTCGGTGGGCATGGCGTCCTGCGGGGCACTGGCGCGGTGGCCGGTGAGGGACAGGAACACCTCGTCCAGGCTGGGCAGTTCGGTGGTGATGGAGGAGAGCGTGATGCCGCGCGCGGTGACCGCGCCGACCACGGCGGTCAGCTGCTCGTCACTGAGGATCGGCACGAGGACGTCACCCCGGTCGGTGTCCACGGTCGTGGTGGCCAGCCCGGTGATCCCCAGGTCGTCCAGCGCGGCGGCGAGGGGCCGCAGCCGCGCCGGATCGGCCGGGCGGATCCGCAGCGCCCGGCCGCCGACCTTCGCCTTCAGCTCCTCGATGGCGCCGCCGGCGATGACCTGGCCGCGGTCGACGACCGTCAGCTCGGAGGCGAGCTGCTCGGCCTCCTCCATGTACTGGGTGGTGAGCAGCACGGTGACGCCGTCGCCGACCATGCGCTTCACCTCGTCCCACACCTCGTTGCGGGTGCGCGGGTCGAGGCCGGTGGTCGGCTCGTCCAGGAAGAGCACGGCCGGCCGTCCGATCATGGACGCGGCCAGGTCCAGCCGCCGCCGCATGCCCCCGGAGTACGTCGCCGCCGGCCGCTTGGCCGCCTCGGTCAGCGAGAAGCGCTCCAGCAACTCGTCGGACCGGTTGCGGGCGTCCTTGCGGGGCAGGTCGAGCAGGCGCCCGATCATGTACAGGTTCTCCCAGCCGGAGAGCTTCTCGTCCACGGAGGCGTACTGCCCCGTGAGCCCGATCACCCGCCGCAGCTGCCGGGGCTGCCGGACGACGTCGTAGCCGGCCACGGTGGCCCGGCCCGTGTCGGGAGCGAGCAGGGTGGACAGGATCCGCACGAGGGTCGTCTTCCCGGCCCCGTTCGGCCCGAGGACCCCCATGACGGTGCCCTCCCGCACATCCAGGTCGACCCCGTCCAGCGCCTTGGTCTCGCCGTAGTGCTTCACCAGCCCCCGCACGGTCACAGCGGCGCCGCCGGTGTTCTTGTCGATTCGCGTCATGCCCCTGACGGTGTCAGCTCCCACCGACAAACCACCGACAGACCGCCGACAGCCCGTCGGCAGCCCTTGTGGGTGGTCCCGACAAGGTGGTCCCGACAAGGGGGACAGCCCGTCGACGGGGGAAGATCGACGGGCTGTCCGTGGTACCGCTATGGCTCTAGTGGACGGAGTGCTCCTCCAGCGGGAACGTTCCGCCGACCACGTCCTCGGCGAACGCCCTCACCGCGTTCCCCATGACCTCACGCAGGTTCGCGTACTGCTTCACGAACTTCGGCACGCGCCCGCCGGTCAGCCCGAGCATGTCGGTCCACACCAGCACCTGCGCGTCGGTCTCCGGGCCGGCCCCGATCCCCACCGTCGGAATGTGCAGCACCCGCGTCACCTCGGCCGCCAGCTCCGCCGGAACCAGCTCCAGCACCACGGCGAACGCACCCGCGTCCTGCACGGCCTTCGCGTCCCGCAGCAACTGCTGGGCCGCCTCCTCGCCCCGCCCCTGCACGCGGTAGCCCATCGCGTTGACGGACTGCGGGGTCAGGCCGATGTGCGCCATGACCGGGATGCCGGACTCGACGAGCAGCCGGATCTGCTCGTGCGACCGCTCGCCCCCCTCCAGCTTCACGGCCTGCACGCCCGCCTCCTTCACCAGCCGGGTCGCCGAGCGCAGCGCCTGCACCGGACCTTCCTGGTAGGAGCCGAAGGGCAGGTCGCCGACGATCAGGGCGCGCGAGGTGCCCCGTACGACCGCCGCCGACAGCATGGTCATCTCGTCGAGGGTGACGGGTACGGTCGTCTCGTACCCGAGGTGGCAGTTGCCCGCCGAGTCGCCGACGAGCATGACCGGGATCCCGGCCTCGTCGAAGACGGACGCGGTCATGGCGTCGTACGCGGTGAGCATGGGCCACTTCTCGCCGCGCTCCTTGGCGGCGGCGATGTCCCGCACGGTGATGCGGCGGGTGCCCTTGCCCCCGTACAGCGTCTTGCCGCCGTCGGAGGACTTCGTCTGAGCAGTCTGGGCAGCCGGAAGCTGCGTCATTGCACGGCTCCTAACACGTCATCTCGAGGCGCCCTGACGGCGTCCCCGGACCACGTCCATGGTGGCACCTCGTGCCATCCAGGGCTAGGGGAGCCCCTGTGAGTTCCCCCGGAGGCCTTTGGCATGGCGCACGTAAGGTCTCGGTAAAGGCCTTCCAATACGAGACGGTCTCGTATCGCAATGCGCCTACGCTCGCCGGCATGACTACTCCTGCCGACCGTGCCGCCCCCACCGGCCCGCGCATACCGGAAGCGGTGCACCGGCGCCGCTGGGCGATCCTCGGCGTGCTGATGCTCAGCCTGCTGATCGTCGTCCTCGACAACTCGATCCTGAACGTCGCCATCAAGACGATCTCCACCCCCGCCCCGACCGGCCTGGGGGCCACGCAGAGCGAGCTGGAGTGGGCGATCAACGCCTACACCCTCGTCTTCGCGGGCCTGCTGTTCAGCGCCGGTCTGCTCGGTGACCGGCTGGGCCGCAAGAAGGTACTGCTCGGCGGTCTGGCCGTGTTCGGGGCCGGCTCCGCGCTCGCCGCCTTCTCCGGCTCGCCGGGGGAGCTGATCGCCTTCCGCGCCGTGATGGGCCTGGGCGCCGCGTTCGTCATGCCGGCCACCCTCGCCGTCCTCATGAACGTCTTCGAGCGCGAGGAACAGCCGAAGGCCATCGGCATCTGGGCGGGTGGCGTCGGCCTCGCCATCGCCATCGGCCCGATCACCGGCGGGGTGCTCCTCGACCACTTCTGGTGGGGCTCGGTCTTCCTCATCAACGTGCCGATCGTGCTGCTCGCGCTCGCGCTGATGCTGTGGCTGGTGCCCGACTCCCGCGACCCGAACCCCGGCCGCCTCGACCCCGTCGGCGTCGCGCTGTCGGTCGTCGGCCTGGTGCTGCTCGTCTACGGCATCATCAAGGGCGGCCAGCTCGCCGACTTCACCGACGCCACCGTGCTGTCGACGATCGCCGCCGGACTCGCGGTCCTCGTCGCCTTCGTGGTGTTCGAGAAGCGCAGCGACCACCCGTCCATCGACGTCACGTACTTCAAGAACAAGGTCTTCTCGGCCGCCATCGCCGCCATCGCGCTGGTCTTCTTCGCGCTGATGGGCGTGACCTTCTTCTCGGTCTTCTACACGCAGAGCGTGCGCGGCTACTCGCCGCTCCAGACCGGTCTGCTCATGCTGCCGCTGGCCGCCGCCCAGATGATCTTCGCGCCACGCGCCCGGCTGCTGGTCGACCGCTTCGGCAACAAGGCCACCACGACCGCCGGAATGCTGGTCATCGCCGCGATGCTGGCCGCCTTCGCCACGCTCGACGCCGACACCCCCATCTGGATCCTGGAAGTGATCTTCTTCCTGATGGGCACCGGCATGGCGCACATCATGACGCCGGTCAGCGTCGTCATCATGCAGGCCCTGCCCCGCGAGAAGGCCGGCTCGGCCTCCGCCCTCAGCAACACCTTCCGGCAGGTCGGCGGCGCCCTCGGCATCGCCGTCCTCGGCTCGGTGCTGTCCACGGCGTACCGCACGGGCATCGAGGACAAGCTCGGCCGGATGCCGCCGGGCGCCCGGCACACCGCGGGGGAGTCCATCGAGGCCACCCTCGGCGTCGCCGCGAAGCTGGGCCCGCAGGGCAAGGCCCTGGTCACCCCGGCCTACGACGCGTTCCTGCACGCGATGCACATCACCGCCCTGTGGGGAGCGGGCGTCGCACTGATCGGCGCCGTCGTCGTGGCGCTGTTCCTGCCCGGCAGGCAGCCGGCGCCCCGGCAGGGGGAGAAGAGGGAGCTGTCGGACGCCCGGTCGTAGACCTGCGCGAGAATTCAGCCTCGACCTGCTCAGGAAAGGACGGAGCGACGTGAGCCTCGCCGAAAGGCAACCCCGGCACGACGGCCCCCCGAGGGGCCGTCCGAGAAGCGAGGCCGTCGAGCGCGCCATCATCGAGGGCCTGATGAAGCTCCTGGAGGAGGGCGTGTCCCTCGCGGAGCTGTCCATCGAGCGCGTCGCCCGGACCGCCGGCGTCGGCAAGGCCACCATCTACCGCCGCTGGAGCGGCAAGGAGGAACTCTTCGTCGACGTCCTGCGCGCCGCCGAACCCCCCGAACCCCCGCTCCCCGGCACCTCCATGCGAGACGACCTCGTGGCCCTGCTGGAACAGGCGCGCCGGCGCGGCCTGGCCAATCGCTCGTCGGCGATCCTGACCAATGTGCACGCCCAGATGAAGAGCAGCCCGAAGATCTGGGCGGCGTACGAGGCCACCGTCCTGGCACCGCGCCGCCGGCTCGGCCTGGAGATCCTGCGCCGGGGGCAGGAGAACGGCGAACTGCGCACGGACGTCGACATCGAGCTGCTGGGCGACATGTTCGTCGCCCCCGTGCTCGTGCGCTCCGTCCTGCGCCCGGACGCCGACCTCCCCGACGACCTCGCCGCCCAGGTCGTCGACACGCTCCTCGAAGGCCTACGCCCCGTCAGTTCCGCAGCTCACCAGCGCTAGTGTGCGCGTTTCGTCACAGACGGCGCTTACTCCGGGCCTGATCGGAACTCTCCGCGCGGGCTCGAACGTCATCGCCCCCGTACGGCCGTCGAGGGACGGCGGGAACGGAACGGATCATCCCCTAGGGTCGTAGACACGGGGGCGATGGTGTGCACGGCAGGCAGTGAGGCGACGGTATGGCGCAGCAGGCGTACATGACGGAGACGGACAACGGCGGCTCGGGGCACGAGCCCCGGGGACACCGGCTTCGGCGCCTGTTGGACCGGCTGCTCGGCGGCCGGCTGGGCGACCGGCGGGTCTGGCGGCGCGGCGTCGTCCTGGCCGGCTGCGCGGTGCTGCTGGCCGTGGTCATGCTGCTGCACTCGCGCATCCCGAACACGATCGGCAACCTGGGCAGCCTCATCGAGACCTTCCTGCCCTGGCTCGGTCTCCTCATCCCGGTGCTGCTCCTGCTGGCCGTGGTCCGCAAGTCCGCGACCGCCCTGATCGCGGTGCTGCTGCCCGCGCTGGTCTGGCTGAACCTCTTCGGCGGCCAGCTCACCGACAAGACCGCCACCGGGGGCGACCTCACCGTGGCCACGCACAACGTCAACGCGGACAACCCCGACCCGGCCGGTACCGCCCGTGACGTGGCCGCCTCCGGCGCGGACGTGCTGGCCCTGGAGGAGCTGACGGCGTCCGCGGTCCCGACGTACGAGCGGGCGCTGGACTCGGCGTACCCGTACCACTCGGTGCAGGGCACGGTCGGGGTGTGGAGCAAGTACCCGCTGACGGGCGTGCGGGCCGTCGACATCGACTTGGGCTGGACGCGGGCGATGCGCGCCACCGTGACCGCCCCGGCCGGGCAGGTCGCGGTCTACGTCGCCCATCTGCCGTCGGTGCGCGTGAAGATGGAGGCCGGGTTCACGGCCCGGCAGCGCGACCGCAGCGCCGACTTCCTGGGCGAGGCCATCGCCCATGAACCGCTGCATGACGTCGTACTGCTCGGCGACCTGAACGGCACCATGAACGACCGCGCGCTCAACGCCGTCACCTCCCAGATGCGCTCCACGCAGGGCGCCGCGGGCAACGGCTTCGGGTTCAGCTGGCCGGCGTCGTTCCCGATGGCGCGCATCGACCAGATCATGGTCAGGGGCCTGAAGCCGGAGAGCTCGTGGACCCTCCCGCAGACGGGCAGCGACCATCTGCCCATCGCGGCCCGTGTGAGTGTCACCACAGGCGACTGAGGAAAACTGCAGCTCAGAGCGTATTCGGCAGGAGTCGGCAACCGAGCCTTCACCTCTCGGCGACCTCGCGGAATAGTGGGCCTGCGAGACTTTGTTCCGTACTTGAACATACGAAGTCACGAAGTACGAACCCCCGTAAGTCTCGAAAGGCTCCCTCATGCCCCTGGCCCTGCTCGCCCTCGCCGTGGGCGCCTTCGGCATCGGTACCACCGAGTTCGTGATGATGGGGCTGCTGCCCGACGTCGCGAACGACCTGCACATCTCGATACCCAGCGCCGGTCATCTGGTGTCGGCGTACGCGCTGGGCGTCGTCATCGGCGCCCCGCTGCTGGCCGCCGTCACCGCCCGGATGTCCCGCCGCACGGTCCTGATCGCGCTGATGGGGCTGTTCGTCGCGGGCAACGCGCTGTCGGCCCTCGCTCCCGACAACGGCTGGCTGCTGGCGGCCCGCTTCCTGAGCGGTCTGCCGCACGGCGCCTTCTTCGGCGTGGGCGCCGTCGTCGCGACGAACATGGTCGCTCCCGAACGCAAGGCGCGCTCGGTCTCCCTGATGTTCCTCGGCCTGACGGTCGCGAACGTCGTGGGTGTGCCCGTCGCGACCCTCATGGGCCAGCAGCTCGGCTGGCGGGCGACCTTCCTCGGCGTCAGCGCCATCGGCCTGGCGGCGATCGCCGCGCTCGCGTTCCTGATCCCGCACGACCACGAGCACGCCACCGCGAAGGGCCTGCGCGGTGAACTGGCCGCCCTGCGCTCCGTCCCGGTCTGGCTGTCGCTCGGCACGACGGTCGCGGGCTTCGGCGCCCTCTTCGCGGCCTACAGCTACATCACGCCCATGCTCACGGACGCCGCCGGCTACGCCGACGCCAGCGTGACCCTGCTGCTGGCCCTGTTCGGCGTCGGCGCGACCGCCGGCAACCTGCTGGGCGGCCGCCTGGCCGACCACTCCCTGCGGGGCACCCTGTTCGGCGGCCTGGGCTCCCTGGTGGCGGTGCTGGCGCTGTTCCCGCTGCTGATGCGCACGGAGTTCACCGCCGCCGTCGCCGTGATCCTGCTCGGCATGGCGGCCTTCGCCACCGGCTCCCCGCTCCAGCTGATGGTCATGGACAAGGCCGCGTCGGCCCCGTCCCTGGCCTCCTCCGCCAACCAGGCGGCCTTCAACCTGGCCAACGCCGGCGGCGCCTGGATCGGCGGCCTGGCCCTGGCCGCGGGCTTCGGGGTCACCTCCCCGGCCCTGGCCGGCGCGGCCCTGGCCGTGCTCGGCCTCGGCGTGGCGTCGCTGGCGTACGCGGTGGACCGGCGCAGTGCGCCGGCCGGCGGGCGCGAGCGGGTCGTGGCGAGCCATGTCCCGCAGGAGGCGGAAGCGGTGCACTACTGAGCCGACCCGCACCAGGAGCGGCAGTTCGCAGGTGACGCACCTGCGTGCTGCCGCTCCGCGCGTCCGGTCGGCGTGCGTCCGTCAGGCCCGGCGGGCCGCGACGACCGCCGAACTGGACGGCGTCGTGAGGACTTCGGTGGCGTCCAGGTCCGAATGGGTCAGGTAGAACAGGCGCAGCTCGTCCACCCTGCCCTCGAACACCGGCGGCCACGTGGTCGACGGTGTGAAGTCGTCGAGGACGAGAATCCCGCCGGGAGCGAGCAACTCGACGACCCGCTGGGGGGCGTCCCGCTTGCCGCCGCCGTCGCAGAAGAAGACGTCGAACGGGGCGTGTCGCTCGAGCAGCCGCCAGTCGCCGGTCAGCACGCTGACGCGGTCGTCGTCCGCGAAGACACCGGCCGCCCGCCGGGCCAGCTCCTCGTCACGCTCCACGGTGACGAGACGCGCACCGGCCCCCAGGCCGCTGTGCAGCCAGGCGGTGCCCACACCCGAGCCGGTGCCGCTCTCGGCGACGACCCCACCGGGCTTGGCGGCGGCGGCCAGCCTGAGCAGCCTGCCCACTTCGGGGATGCAGCTCTTCTCGAACCCGGCCTCGGCGGCGATCCGCTCGGCGGTCACCACGCGGTCAGGAACCACACGCTCTGCCATGATCAGCCCCCTGTCGGTGTCAGCCCGACGCTACCTGACCCCTGATCAGGGAGCCGACCAGTTGGTCCAGTTCGTCGAACCGCCAGTCGAAGGCGTCGTCGCTCGCCGGAGGGTCCCCGACCGGCCGCCGCACATGGGCGGTCCGCATGCCGACCGCCTGCGCCGCGCGGAGGTCCCAGGCGTGGGCGGCCACCATGAGTACGCGTTCCGGTGGGCAACCGGCGGCGTCGAGAGCGAGCCGGTAGACCTCCGGCGCCGGCTTGTACGCCCGTGCGGCTTCGGCGGACAGGGCCTGGTGCCAGCGCAGCCCGGCGTGCGCGTTGAGGCGCAGCAGCGCCGTACGGGAGGCGTTGGAGAGCCCGACCAGGGGGAACCACCGGGCGAGCCGTTCGAGACCGGCGGCCGAGTCGGGCCAGGGCGGCAGTCGCTGACCCGCTGTGGCCAGCCGGGCGACGGCCGCGGGATCGGAGAGCCCGGCGCGCCCGGCCACGAGCCGCGCGGCCTCCGCGTCGAGGGTCTCGGTGCTGGCGTAGGCGCGGAGGCCTTGCAGGATGCGTCGCTGTTCGGCCTCGCCGTGCTGCTGCCACAAGGCGAGCAGGTGGTCGACAGCCGCCTCGTCGGACGCGGGCAGGGCTTCGTGGATCGCCGTTCGAAGCCCTCCGGGCTCGTCGACGAGTGTGCCGAGGACGTCGAAGACGACGACCTCGATGTCGCGGATCCCGGTCACGCGTCTTCCCGCCTTCGTGTCGCAGCCGTCACTACCTGAGGAGGTGACGATGCTGCCACCGCCCCCGTCACCGGTCAAGATGGTGACGGGGGCGTCGGGTTCGTGAGCGGGGAGGATGTCAGACCGACTCCCGCCACCCGTTCGTGATCGGCAGGCGGCGGTCCTTCCCGAAGCCCTTCACCGAGATCTTCGTCCCCGGCGGGTACTGGCGCCGCTTGTACTCCGCCGTGTCGACCATGCGCAGGGTCTTCGTGACCAGCTCCCGGTCGAAACCGGCCGCGACGATCTCGTCGGCGCCCCGGTCCTGGTCGACGTACAGGTCGAGGATCGCGTCCAGCACCGGGTAGTCGGGCAGCGAGTCGGTGTCGACCTGGCCCGGGCGGAGTTCCGCGCTCGGCGGCTTGGTGATGGAGTTCTCCGGGATCGGCGGGGTCTGGCCGCGTTCCCGGGCGGCCCGGTTGCGCCACTCGGCCAGGCGGAAGATCGACGTCTTGTAGACGTCCTTGATGGGGCCGTAGGCGCCCACCGAGTCGCCGTAGAGCGTGGAGTAGCCGACCGCCAGTTCCGACTTGTTGCCGGGGGCCAGCACGATGTGGCCCTCCTGGTTGGAGATCGCCATGAGCAGCGTGCCGCGCAGGCGCGACTGGAGGTTCTCCTCCGCCAGGCCGGTCAGGCCCAGCGAGCCCATGTACGCGTCGAACATCGGCTCGATCGCGACCGTGCGGTAGTTCAGGCCCGTGCGCCGGGCCATCTCCGCCGCGTCGTCCTTCGAGTGGTCCGACGAGTACTTCGACGGCATCGACACGCCGTACACGTTCTGCGCGCCCACCGCGTCGCACGCGATCGCCGCGACCAGCGACGAGTCGATGCCGCCCGACAGACCGATCAGGACGGACTTGAAGCCGTTCTTCGCGACGTATGCCCGCAGGCCCACGACCAGCGCCGAGTAGACCTCCTCGTCGTCGTCCAGGCGTTCCGCGTAGCCGCCCGTGAGCTCCGGCTCGTAGCGGGGCAGCGGGTCCTTGGAGAGCACCACCCGGTCGATGCGCAGGCCGTCGTCCACCACGCCCGTCGGCGCGTCCTCCGACGCCGCCGGCAGGTCCAGGTCCAGGACCACGCAGCCCTCGGCGAACTGCGGCGCCCGCGCCACGACCTCGCCGTCCTTGTCCACGACGATCGAGTCGCCGTCGAACACCAGCTCGTCCTGGCCGCCGATCATGGCGAGGTACGCCGTGGTGCAGCCGGCCTCCTGGGCCCGCTTGCGGACCAGCTCCAGGCGCGTGTCGTCCTTGTTGCGCTCGTAGGGCGAGGCGTTGATCGAGACCAGCAGGCCCGCCTGCGCCGAGCGCGCCGCGGGGACACGGCCGCCGTCCTGCCAGAGGTCCTCGCAGATGGCCAGGGCGACATCCACGCCGTGGACGCGCAGGACCGGCATGCTGTCGCCGGGCACGAAGTAGCGGAACTCGTCGAAGACGCCGTAGTTCGGCAGGTGGTGCTTGGCGAAGTTCAGGACCACCTCGCCGCCGTACAGCACCGCTCCCGCGTTCTGCGGCGCGCCGGCCGGCTGGCCGTACTTCGGCTGGGCGGTCGCGCAGCGGTCGAGGTAGCCGACGATCACCGGCAGCTCACCGAAGCCCTCGTCGGCCAGGCGGACGGCGAGGCTCCGCAGCGCCGCCCGGGAGGCCTCCACGAAGGACGACCTGAGGGCCAGGTCCTCGACGGGATACCCGGTCAGCGCCATCTCGGGGAACGCCACGAGATGCGCTCCCTGCTCGGCGGAGTGCCGGGTCCAGCGGACGATCGACTCGGTGTTCCCGGCGAGGTCGCCGACGCTCGAGTCGATCTGGTTCAGGGCGAGACGTAGTTGAGGCACGGGCCCAGTGTAATCGTCAGAGCGACGCAATGGGGTGGTGTGGGTCACCCCACACCACCCCATGTCCCCTTGCGGAGGTCAGCGGCGCCGGTACGACTCGACGTAACCGTTCGCGGGCGTGCCCACGCCGGTGACGTCGTCGTAGCCCTTCACGGCGGAGAGCGAGCTGTCCTTGCCCAGACTGCGCACGGACGTGGCCAGGCCGCCCGTGGCGTCGTAGCCGTTCACGAAGTCGACGCGGGCCACGGCCAGGCCGGAGCCCGTCGGGTTGTCGGTGACGTCGTGGTAGGCCTTCGTGCCGGCCTTCGCGTAGATCGCCGGGTTGGCGAAGCCGATCGGCTTGCCGCCGCGGGCCTCCTGGGCGAGGGCCTGGATGGCCGCGATGGTCGGCGCGGCGAGTGAGGTGCCGCCGATGCGGTACTCGCTGTACGCCTGCGTCTTGCCGTCGGGCAGGGTCTGCGTCTGGCCGACCAGGAAGCCGGTGTTCGGGTCGGCGATCGCCGCGATGTCCGGGACGACGCGGTTGCCGCCCGCGCTGTTGGCCTTCGCCAGCGCGTCCGGCACGACGCCCTTCTGGTACGAGGGTTCGGCGACCGTCCTGCTGGTGCCGCCGCCCGCGCCGGAGGTGAACGCGCCGGGGAAGTCCGTCCAGCTCTTGCCGTCGGCCGACAGGTTCGCCTTCTCGGTGCCCCAGCCGGTCTCCCACAGGTACGTGTCGTTCTTGCCGACGGCCAGCGAGGTGCCGCCGACGGCGGTCACCCACGCCGAGTTGGCCGGGGAGTCGACCTGCTTCGTTCCCGAGCCGGCGACTTCGTCGCCGTCGTCGCCGGAGGAGAAGTAGAAGCCGATGCCCTCGACCGCGCCCAGCTGGAAGACCTGGTCGTAGGCGGCCGCGAGGTCGGGCGTCTGCGCGGCCTCGACCTCGCCCCAGGAGTTGGAGACGATGTCGGCCAGGTGGTGGTCGACGACCTTGCCGAGCGCGTCGAGCAGATCGGCGTCGGTGCAGGACGCCGCGCCCACGTAGGTGACGTCCGCGGCCGGTGCGACCGCGTGCACGGCCTCGACGTCCAGGGTCTCCTCGCCGTACCAGCCGGCGGCCGAGCAGTCCTTGGTGTTCGTGTACTTCTTGGGCAGCACCTGGTGCAGCTGGCCGGACTTCCAGGCCGCGTCGCCGTGCTTGCCGGCGTAGGTGGCCGCGTCGTAGGCGATCGTCGGCGAGGCGTACGCGTCCGTGATGGCGACCCGGACGCCCTTGCCGGTGCGCGTGCCCGCGCCGTAGGCGGCCCGCAGCTGCTTGCCGGTGTAGCCCTTGACCGCGTACGGGATCTTCGTGCCGTACGCGTCCGGGAGTGTGGTCGCGGTCTTCGAGCCGTAGTACGAGGAGAACGGCCCGGCGTTGCGGAACACGGTGTCCGGCGGCGGCAGTTGGTCGTCGTGCGTGACCATGTGCGGCGCGTTGTCCAGGCCGGTGACGGTCAGCACGGCGTCGGCCACGCTCGCCGGCACGGAGGCGGTGCTCGCCGGGGCGCGATAGGTCTTCGAGCCCTTGGCGAAGTTGTGCAGCTGGGCACCGAACGCCTTCTCGGCGGCGGCCACGTCACCGGTGACGGAGACGTAGTGCGCCGTGACGCCGGTGGCCTTCAGGCCGGCCGCCGTCAGCCAGGCCTTCACGGCCGCCACCTGGGCCTTGGTCGCGCCGAAGCGGGCCTGGGCCTGCTTGGCGGTCAGGTACTTGCCGTACGAGGCCGACGTCGGGTCGGAGACGGCCTTGGCGTACGCCGCGAGGCCCGCCGCGTCGCGCCCCCGGAGATAGACGCGGGCCGACATCGCGGCGCCGTCGGGAGCGGCGCCCTTGTCGGCCCTGGGCGTGGCCCACGCCGGCTTGGTCCCGGCGAGCAGGTCACGGAGCGGGTGGTCGGCGGCGTGCGCCGCGGGTATGCCGAGCGCCAGCGCACCGGCGAGCATCGGCAGTGTCGCTGCCATGCTCAGCCCGGCGCGCGCCTTGGCGCGGTTGGATCTCATGGAACCCCCTGTGCGGTTCGTCGCGAGTGGATCACTCGACGGTCGCCACTCTCGCGACGAACCGTTCATGCCAGGGGAATGCGCACCCCAAGAAGCGCTCTACGGAGGCCAAGAAGAGCCCAAGAAGCAGCAAGCCAGGGCGATTTGAGGCTTACGCCCTACGAGCGCGGCGCGGCGCCCCGCTCCTTCAGCAGGTCCGCCATCAGGCCGATCTCCGACTGCTGCGCGTCCACCATGCCCTGCGCGAGCCGCTTCTCCACGCCGACCGTGCACTTCTCCACACAGCCCTCGGCCATGTGGATGCCGCCCTTGTGATGGTCCGTCATCAGCTGGAGGTAGAAGATCTCCGCCTGCTTCCCGCTGAGTTCGCCGAGCCTCTTCATCTCGGTGTTGGTCGCCATGCCCGGCATCAGCGCGCCGTCCTTGCCGGAGGCCATGCCGCCCATGTCCATCCAGGTCATCGGCGGCTCGGAGGACACCTTGGGAAGGCCCCACAGGTCGAGCCAGCCGAGCATCATGCCGCGCTGGTTGGCCTGCGTCTGCGCGATGTCGTACGCGAGGCGCCGCACCTCCTCGTCCTTGGTGCGGTCGCGCACGATGTACGACATCTCCACGGCCTGCTGGTGGTGCACCGCCATGTCCCGCGCGAACCCGGCGTCCGCGGACTCGGCGGAGGGCGTCTTGCCGCTGCCGTCGTCCCCGGCGACGGCGTAGGTGATCGCGCCGGCCGCGACGAGCGCCGTCGCCGCGGCCCCCGCGATCAGACCGACCTGCCTCACTGCGACAGCCCGTTCGTGCAGGCGGCGCCCGGCTCGGGGGTCTGCTCGCCCTGGACGAACTTCTCGAAGAACTTGTCGACGTTCGGGTCGCTCGCGCCCGTCACCGTGCGCTGGTGCCCCCACGCCGAGAGCATGATCGGGTCCTTCTGGTCGTCCATCGGGCTCATCAGCGTGTACGGCGTCTTCTTCACCTTCGCCGCGAGCGCGTCGACGTCGGCCTTCTTCGCGTCGGCGTTGTACGTCACCCACACCGCGCCGTGCTCCAGCGAGTGCACGGCGTTGGTGTTGTCGATCTCCTTGGTGTAGACGTCGCCGTTGCAGTTCATCCAGACCTGGTTGTGGTCGCCGCCGACGGGGGGCTCGGAGGCGTACTTCACGGCCTTGGTGACGTGGTTGCGGGACAGCTTGCCTTCCCAGGTCTTCACGCCGTCCTTGCCCGTGACGAACCTGCCCTTGCCCGAGGTGTCGCTCGCGGCGGTGTCGCTGCCGCCGTCGGACTGGGACCGCACGAGCACGACGCCGCCGGCGACCAGACCGCAGACGATCACGACGCTGGCCGCGATGGTGAGGATCCGGTTGCGGCGCTCACGGGCCTGCTCGGCGCGCCGCATCTCCTCTATCCGCGCCTTGCGTGCCGTGCTGCTCTTCTTGGCGGAGCCCATGGGGTGTCCTTCGTGGGAAAGGTGGGACGATCGGGTGGGCTGATCGTAATGGGGGAGAGCGGGCCCCTCGTAGGGCGGCCGCAGGAATGGGCTGAATCGATACGGCACCGACAGGTGCCCGACAGCTTCCCCGGGACGATGTGAACCCGGGCTCCCGACTCTTCGAACCCGAGCCCGGGATTATTTGAACCGCAGATACCGATTACCTACGCTGCGGGTATGCGGCTGCTGCGCTCCACCGACCTGGCCCTGCGGGTCCTGATGCGGCTCGCCGTCGCCGGCGAGTCGACTCCGACGACCCGGGACGTCGCCGCCGGCATGGACGTGCCGTACACCCACCTGGCGAAGGTCGTCGCCGAGCTCCAGCACATGGGCCTGCTGACCGCCCGTCGCGGGCGCGGCGGCGGCCTCAACCTCACCGAGCAGGGCCGCACGGCGTCGGTGGGCGCCGTGGTGCGCGCCTTCGAGGGCGACGGCGACGTCGTCGACTGCGAGGGCCCCACGCCCTGCCCCCTGAACTCCGCCTGCCGCCTGCGCGGCGCGCTGCGCCGGGCCCAGGAGGCGTTCTTCGCCTCCCTGGACCCGATCACGGTGACGGACATCGCGGCGGAACCGACCGGGGCGCTGCTGCTGGGGATCTCGCGGGCGGCCGGTACTCCCGGCCCTTAGGGGGCTTCTGATGGATCTTCGCCTTCTTCCACGGAGATCCATCAGAAGCCCCCTAAGCCTGCCCCGCCAGCCACAGGTCCGGCCCGAACACCTCGTAGTGGATGTCGGCCGGTGCCACGCCCTTGCCGATCAGCTGGGCCCGTACCGCCCGCATGAAGGGCAGCGGTCCGCACAGGTACGCGCGCGTGCCCCGCTCGACCGGAACCTCGGCGAGGTCGACCAGGCCGGAGCGGGTGCCCGCCGGGGCGTCCCGCTCGTACCAGAAGTGGACGGCCGCCGCGGGCAGCTTGGCGGCGTAGGCCTCGTGGTCGGTGCGCAGGGCGTGGGTGGCGGGTGAGCGGTCGCCGTGCACGACGGTGACCGGGGCGCGGTGCCCCGAGCCCGCCAGGTGGGCCAGCATCGCGGTCATGGGGGTCACGCCGATGCCCGCCGAGGCCAGCAGCAGCGGGGTGTCGGGGCCGGCGTCCAGGACGAGGTCGCCGTAGGGCTCGGACAGCTCCAGGACGTCACCCACCTCCACGCGCGCGTGGAGGTGGTTCGAGACCTCGCCGTCGGGGGCGCCCTCGCCGTGCACGCGCTTCACGCTGATCTGCCTCAGGTCCGGGGCGGGCGCCCCGGAGAGGCTGTACTGCCGTATCTGGCGGGCGCCGTCCGGGAGGGCCACGCGGACGGAGACGTACTGGCCCGCGAGGAAGTCCCGCACCGGACCGCCGCCCGCGGGCCGCAGCCGGAACGTGGCGACGTCGTCGGTCTCGGCGACGCGCTCGACGACCTCCCAGGCCCGCCAGGCGTGTCCGCCCCGCTCTTCCCGGAGCCGCTTCTCGACGGCGATGAGGGCGTTCGCCATCAGCCAGTAGACCTCGTCCCAGGCGGCGGCGACCTCGGGCGTGACGGCGTCGCCGAGCACGCCGGCGATGGCGGTGAACAGGTGCTCGTGGACGATGTCGTACTGCTCGGGCGTGATGCCGAGGGAGGCGTGCTTGTGGGCGATGCGGTGCAGCATCGCGTCCGGCCGCTGTTCCGGGTGGTCCAGCAGGTGCGTCGCGAAGGCGGCGACGGATCCGGCGAGCGCCTGGCGCTGCGTGCCGGCGGCCTGGTTGCCCCGGTTGAACAGGTCGTTCAGCAGCTCGGGGTGGGCCGTGAACAGCCCGGCGTAGAAGCGCTCGGTGATCGTGCCGAGGGCCGCGCCGACGGCAGGGAGGGTGGCGCGGACGGTGGCGGCGGACTGCTCGGACAGCATCGGGACTCCTCGGGACTCGACTGCCGCGCACGGTATTTAAAGTTGCATCTGAAATGCAAATTAAGAGGGTGGGGTGCCGGTGGGGACCGGCCGTTACGGATGTCGGTGCGAGCAGGCACTATGGGCGGAAGAGCAGTTCACCCGCCGTACGTGAGGCGTTCGGTCCCGGGCCGGCCGGGCGATCATGGTGCGCAACGCGTACGAAATGGTGGTGTGGTGGGATGCTCAGGTGCCCGACCGCCTCCCGTGGTACGGAAGAGAAGGCGGCCTGACCAGCAAGGATGGGGAAGCGGAAGATGGACAAGCAGCAGGAGTTCGTGCTCCGGACGTTGGAGGAGCGCGACATCCGGTTCGTACGCCTGTGGTTCACGGACGTGCTGGGCTTCCTCAAGTCCGTCGCCGTGGCCCCGGCCGAACTGGAACAGGCCTTCGACGAGGGCATCGGCTTCGACGGCTCCGCCATCGAGGGCTTCGCCCGGGTCTACGAGTCCGACATGATCGCCAAGCCGGACCCGTCGACCTTCCAGATCCTGCCCTGGCGCGCGGAGGCCCCGGGCACGGCCCGGATGTTCTGCGACATCCTCATGCCGGACGGCTCCCCGTCCTTCGCCGACCCGCGCTACGTGCTCAAGCGCGCCCTGGCCCGCGCCTCCGACCTGGGCTTCACGTTCTACACGCACCCGGAGATCGAGTTCTTCCTGCTGAAGGACCGGCCGCTGGACGGCAGCCGTCCGACGCCCGCCGACAACTCCGGCTACTTCGACCACACCCCGACCAACGTCGGCATGGACTTCCGCCGCCAGGCGATCACCATGCTGGAGTCGATGGGCATCTCCGTCGAGTTCTCGCACCACGAGGGCGCGCCGGGCCAGCAGGAGATCGACCTGCGCTACGCCGACGCGCTCTCCACGGCCGACAACGTCATGACGTTCCGCCTGGTCATGAAGCAGGTGGCGCTGGAGCAGGGCGTGCAGGCCACGTTCATGCCGAAGCCGTTCTCCGAGCACCCCGGCAGCGGCATGCACACGCACCTCTCCCTCTTCGAGGGCGACCGCAACGCCTTCTACGAGTCGGGCTCGGAGTACCAGCTCTCGAAGGTGGGCCGCTCCTTCATCGCCGGCCTGCTGCGGCACGCGGCGGAGATCTCCGCGGTCACCAACCAGTGGGTGAACTCCTACAAGCGCATCTGGGGCGGCGCGGAGCGCACGGCGGGCGCGGGCGGCGAGGCCCCGTCGTACATCTGCTGGGGCCACAACAACCGCTCGGCGCTGGTCCGCGTCCCGATGTACAAGCCCGGCAAGACGGGCTCGGCCCGCGTCGAGGTCCGCTCCCTGGACTCCGGCGCCAACCCCTACCTGTCCTACGCCGTCCTCCTGGCCGCCGGCCTGAAGGGCATCGAGGAGGGCTACGAGCTCCCGCCGGGCGCCGAGGACGACGTCTGGGCCCTCTCCGACGCGGAGCGCCGCGCGATGGGCATCGAGCCGCTCCCCCAGAACCTCGGCGAGGCCCTGACCCTGATGGAGCGCAGCGACCTGGTCGCCGAGACCCTCGGCGAGCACGTCTTCGACTTCTTCCTGCGCAACAAGCGGCAGGAGTGGGAGGAGTACCGCTCGGAGGTCACGGCGTTCGAGCTGCGGAAGAACCTGCCGGCGCTGTAAGCCCTGTCGGGTTTCCCGCTGGGGCGGGGCCGAGGCCGGCGGTCGTGGACCGTCGGCCTCGGTACACCGCGCCCCTACGCTTGCGCGGCCTCCGCCAGCACCCGCCGCAGCTCCGCCACCTCCGGTTCCAGTCGCTCGACGCACGAGTCCAGGTACTCGTTGCCGGCCGCCGTGCCTCGGGACAGCCACAACCGGTGGTAGGTGTCGATCTCGTTGAACAGCCTGCCGATGGCGAACGGCATGTCGATCATCTTCACGCCGCCCGGCCGGCTCGTCACCGCTGCCGCGTCCGCGAACAGCAGGTCGCCGTTGTCACGGATCACCTCCAGCACCGTCCGCAGGGCGGTGTCGACGACGCCCCACCGGACGGGCCCGTCGGCTCCGGGTGGGGGCGCGGCCGGGAGCATCGGCAGCAGGCGTGCGGCCAGGGTCCGTTCCCCGTCGCTCACCGACCACTCGCCCTCCAGCCCGATCTCGGGCAAGTCGACGTAGACCATGCCGGCGAGCGTAGGGGGACCGGCCGGGACCCCTCCCGGGGATCAGCCCTCCTGCTGCCGCTTCAGCTTCGCCAGCAGCTCGTGCAGCGGCTCCGTCGCCCGCCGCCGGTACTCCTGGACCGCCCAGCCGTTGCCGTCCGGGTCCTGGAAGTGCATGAACGTGGCGCCGTCGTCGGGGGCGTACTGGACCGGTTCCGAGACGTCGAGGCCGCGTTCGACGAGTTCCGCGTGGGCCGCCTTGATGTCGGCGACGCACAGCTGCAGGCCCTGGTAGGAGCCGGGGGCCGGGGTGGGGCCGGGGGTCATCTCCCAGATCGAGTCGCCCAGGGCGATCGAACAGCCGGAGCCTGGAGGCGTCAGCTGGACGATCCGCATCCCGGGCATGACCTCCTGGTCGATGTCCACGTGGAAGCCGACCTTGTCCCGGTAGAAGTCCCGGGCGCGGTCGATGTCGGTCACGGGCAGCGGGATGACTTCGAGCGTGAAGTCCATGGCGTGACTCCTTCGTCAGGCATCAGGCGAACCGCCACCTCGTCTGGCTGAACGGCTCTCCCTTACCGAAGCCGAAAACCGTCCGTGGCGCCACCGAGTAGACGGCCGCGTGTCCCGCGCCGTGGTGGAAATAGCCCTCCCGTACCTCGTAGTGCCAGAAACTGCCGTACTTCGCCTCCCACGCGGCGGCCAGTTCGCGTAGCCGCCCGTCGTCGGTCACGCGCGTCGCCTCGCCCTCGACCACCAGGTCGTAGCCCTCGTTCCAGGTGTTCGTGCCGGTGGTCAGCACGACGTGCGGATTCCCGGCGAGGTTCCTGGCCTTGCGTTCCTCCGGGCCCGTGCAGAAGTGCAGGGCGCCGTCCGACCAGACCGCCGGCAGCGGGGTGACGTGCGGGCGGCCGTCGGGGCGCACCGTCGTGATCCAGAACAGTTCGGCGGCCGTGAGCCGCGCCTCGGCCTCCGGCCAGTCGGTCGCGGTGGCCCTCTCGTCGCTGTAGCGGCGGTCCAGACGGGTTTCCTCGGGGTGCGTGGTGGTCATGAGCGTCCTCCCGGCCTTGTGGCTTCACAGGTGCAGACCCCGTCCGCCCACCGAACTCATCGGAGCTTCCCCCGGGCTCTGCGGTTAGGCTCAAGCCGTACGACCTTGATCCGATGCAGGTCCGAGGAAGAGTGTGAGGGAGGCCCGGATGACGGCGGCGCCGGGGCGCAGGAGCAGTACCTTCACGCGGCTGCTGCGGCACGGCTTCACCGACGCCTCCGCCGCCGAGCGGCTCCTGGACAGCGCCGAGCTCGCGCCCCTGCGCGACGACCCGGTGCTGCTGGACGCCCTGGGCGCGACCGCCGACCCCGATCTCGCGCTGCTCGGACTGGTCCGGCTGCTGGAGGCCCAGCCGGAGCCCGGCGCCCGCCGGGAGCTGCTCGACACGCTGATCTCGTCCAAGCCGCTGCGCGACCGCCTGCTCGGTGTGCTCGGCGCCTCCACCGCCCTCGCCGACCACCTCACCCGGCACCCGGACGACTGGCAGGCGCTCGTCATGTACGAGGCGCACGACCTGCACCCCGGGGTGGAGGAGTTCGAGGCCGGTCTCGCGGAGGCGACCGACCCCGTCTCGCTGCGCGTCGCCTACCGGCGCTGCCTGCTGTCCATCGCCGCACGGGACGTGTGCGGCACCACCGGTGTCGCCGAGTCCGCCGCCGAGCTCGCCGACCTGGCCACCGCCACGCTGCGGGCCGCCCTCCGTCTCGCCGGGGAGGCCGCGCCCGAGGACGTCGCCCTGTGCCGGCTCGCCGTCATCGCGATGGGCAAGTGCGGCGGCCACGAGCTGAACTACGTCTCCGACGTGGACGTCATCTTCGTCGGCGAGGCCGTCGAGGGAGCCGACGAGACCAAGGCCGTCCGCGCCGCGACCCGGCTCGCCTCGCACATGATGCGGATCTGCTCGGAGACGACGGTCGAGGGGTCCATCTGGCCCGTGGACGCCAACCTCCGGCCCGAGGGCAGGAACGGTCCGCTCGTGCGGACCCTCTCCAGCCACCTCGCCTACTACCAGCGCTGGGCCAAGACCTGGGAGTTCCAGGCCCTGCTCAAGGCCCGGCCGGTGGCCGGCGACCTCGACCTCGGCGAGGAGTACGTCGCCGCCGTCCAGCCCCTGGTGTGGAAGGCCGCCGAGCGCGAGAACTTCGTCCCCGACGTGCAGAAGATGCGCCGCCGGGTCGTGGAGAACATCCCCGTCGCCGAGGTCGACCGCCAGCTGAAGCTGGGCCCGGGCGGCCTCAGGGACGTCGAGTTCGCCGTGCAGCTGCTCCAGCTGGTGCACGGCCGGACCGACACCTCGCTGCGCAGCGGCACCACCCTCGACGCGCTGAAGGCCCTCGCCGCCGGCGGGTACGTCGGCCGGGCCGACGCCGCCCAGCTCGACGAGGCCTACCGCTTCCTGCGCTCCATGGAGCACCGGATCCAGCTGTTCCGGCTACGGCGCACCCACCTCGTGCCCGAGGACGAGGCCGAGCTGCGCCGCATCGGCCGCTCCCTCGGCCTGCGCACCGACCCGGTCGCCGAGCTGCTTCGCGAGTGGAAGCGGCACGCAGGCGTCGTACGCCGGCTGCACGAGAAGCTGTTCTACCGGCCGCTGCTCGACGCGGTCGCCCAACTCGCCACCGGCGAGGCCCGGTTGAGCGCCGAGGCGGCCCGGGAGCGCATGGTCGCCCTCGGTTACGCCGACCCGGCCTCCGCCCTGCGCCACCTGGAGGCACTGGCGTCGGGCGTCACCCGCAAGGCCGCCATCCAGCGCACCCTGCTGCCCGTCCTGCTGGGCTGGTTCGCCGACTCGGCCGACCCGGACGCGGGTCTGCTCAACTTCCGCAAGGTGTCGGACGCGCTCGGCAAGACGCCCTGGTACCTGCGGCTGCTGCGGGACGAGGGCGCCGCCGCGCAGAACCTCGCCCGCGTACTGTCCGCCGGCCGGCTCGCGCCCGACCTGCTGATGCGCGCTCCGGAGGCGGTGGCGCTCCTCGGCGACGGGGACGGCGGCGGCCTCGAACCGCGCTCCCGGGCCCATCTGGAGCAGGAGATACTCGCCGCCGTGAACCGGGCCGACGGCGCCGCCCAGGCGGTCACGGCCGCCCGCGGGGTGCGCCGCCGCGAGCTGTTCCGGACGGCCGCCGCCGACATCGTCGGCTCCTACGGCACCGAGGAGCAGGCCGCCGAGGCCGACCCGGGCGCCCTGGTGGACCGGGTCGGCGGCGCGGTGTCGGACCTGACGGCCGCGACCCTCGCCGGCACGCTCCGCGCGGTCGTGCGCGACGGGTGGGGGGACAGCCTGCCCACCCGGTTCGCGATCATAGGGATGGGACGCTTCGGCGGACACGAACTGGGCTACGGCTCCGACGCGGACGTGCTGTTCGTGCACGAGCCGCGCGACGGCGTCGACGAGCGGGAGGCCTCCCAGGCCGCCAACAAGGTCGTCTCCGAGATGCGCCGGCTGCTCCAGATCCCCAGCGCCGACCCGCCCCTGCTCATCGATGCGGACCTGCGCCCGGAGGGCAAGTCGGGCCCGCTCGTGCGGACCCTCACGTCGTACGAGGCGTATTACCGCCGGTGGGCCCTGACCTGGGAGTCGCACGCGCTGCTGCGGGCCGAACCCGTCGCCGGGGACGAGGACCTGGGCCGCCGGTTCATCGAGCTGATCGACCCGCTGCGCTACCCGGCGGACGGACTCGCCGACGAGGCCGTGCGCGAGATCCGGCGGCTGAAGGCCCGTATGGAGTCCGAGCGGCTGCCGCGGGGTGCCGATCCCAAGCTGCACGCCAAGCTCGGGCCGGGCGGTCTGTCCGACGTGGAGTGGACGGTGCAGCTGCTGCAACTGCGGCACGGCGCGGCCGAGCCGGGCCTGCGCACGACCCGGACGCGTCAGGCCCTGGCCGCCGCCCGTACGGCCGGTCTCATCACGGACGAGGACGCGGCGATCCTGGACGAGGCCTGGGTCCTCGCGACCCGCGTGCGCAACGCGGTCATGCTGGTGCGCGGCCGGGCGGGCGACACGTTCCCCACGGAGCCCCGTGAACTCGCCGCCGTCGGCCGCTACCTGGGCTACGGACCCGGCCATGCCGGCGACATGCTCGACGCGTACCGGCGGACGGCCCGCAGGGCCCGGGCCGTGGTGGACGAGCTGTTCTACGGGTCGGCGGAGCGCTAGGGGGCTACGGGCCCGCCCCCCGCCCCCTGGCCCCGGCCCGTACCGGCCCGCACCTCCCTCGCGTGGTTCATGAGGCCCGTCAGCCCCACCTCGAACGCCCGGTCCGCCCGGCCCTCGGTCGCCGCCGACAGTGCCTCGGCCAGCCGTGGGGTCGGTGCCGAGGCGGTCAGTTCCCACATCGTCTCGGGGGCCGCGAGGTCCAGGGCCGAGCCGAGGACCAGGTTCTCCAGGGCGGTGATCAGGGGCATCACATCGGCCGGGGCGAAGCCCGCGTCGAGCAGCAGCGTCACCGCCCGCTCGTACTGCTCCAGCACGCGCGGGGCCCGCACGGGGGACGTCATCAGCAGCGGGATCGCCTTGGGATGCGCGGCGAACGCGGCGCGGTAGGAGCGGGCCCAGGCCTCCAGGGCCGTGTCCCAGGGACGCAGATCCAGGGTCGCCGGGTCGATCGCCGCCGCCACCCGCTCGCGCAGCAACTCCACGATGCCGTCCCGGCCGTCCACGTGGTGGTACACCGAGCCGGTCTGCGCGCCCAGCCGCTTGGCCACCTGCGGCACGCTGAAGTCGCCGCGCTCGTCGACGATTTCGAGCGCCGTCGTCGCGATGCGCTCGCGGTCGAGGAGCGGTGTGCGCGGCCGTCCCATGGTCGGTGGTCCCCCTGAGGTCTTCCCGGATGCCGAGGTAGAGGCTACATTGCCAAAACCGAAAGCCTTTAGATTTACCGCGGCGATCCCGCACGCACGGACTCCCCCCACGCCCCGATTCCCTCCACGCCCGGATTCCCTCCCGTCCGCCGCTCGAAGGGCTTGCCCCATGTCCGTCACCACCTCAGGGGAGCGCACCCCGCCCGCCACGGCGACCCTGCGCTCCGGCTCCCTCGGCACCGCCGACATCGCCTTCTTCGTCGTCTCCGCCGCCGCCCCGCTCACCGTCATGGCCGGAGTCGCCCCCCTCGCGATCCTGCTGGGCGGCGTCGGCGCCCCCGTCGGCTATCTCCTGGCCGGTCTCACGCTCGCCGTCTTCGCCGTCGGCTTCACCACCATGAGCCGCCACGTCAGGAGCGGCGGCGCCTTCTACGCGTACATCACCCGCGGACTGGGCCGCCCCGTCGGCATCGGGGCCGCCCTGCTGGCCCTGGTCGGCTACAACGGCATGGAGATCGGCGTCTACGGCCTCCTCGGCTCCGCCACCCAGGACACCGCACACGCCCTGTTCGGCGCCGACCTCCCCTGGCTGCCGATCTCCCTCGCGGGCCTGCTGCTCATCGGCTACGGCGGCTACCGCTCCATCGACTTCGGCGCCAAGGTGCTCGGCGTCCTGCTCGTCGCCGAGACCGGCATCCTCGTCCTCCTCGCGGGCGGAGTCCTGATCAAGGGCGGCGCGCACGGGCTGTCCCTCGCCTCCTTCGAGCCCGGCAACGTCCTGGTCCCCGGCACGGCCGCCGTCCTCGCGTTCGCCTTCGCCGCGTTCACCGGCTTCGAGTCGACCGTCATCTACCGCCGCGAGGCCCGCGACCCGCAGCGCACCGTGCCGCGCGCGACCTACCTGGCCGTCGGATTCCTCGGGCTGTTCTACGCGTTCATCGTCTGGACCGTCATCCAGGCCTTCGGCGACGCAGAGATCGCCGGAGCCGCCGGCAAGAACCCCGGCGAGCTGTTCTTCACCGCCATCACCACCTACGTGGGCGGCTGGGCGGCCGACCTGATGCACGTCTTCATCGTCACCAGCGTCCTCGCCTCGCTGCTCGCCTTCCACAACGCCATCAACCGGTACGCCCTCGCCCTCGCCGAGGAGGGCGTGCTGCCCAAGGCGCTGGGCCGCATCCACCCGCGGCACGGCTCCCCGTACGTGGCCGGCCTCGCCCAGACGGTCCTCGGCACGGTCGTCGTCCTGGCCTTCGCGGCGGCCGGCGCCGACCCGTACGGGCAGCTGCTGCTGTGGGTCAACACCCCGGGGATGATCGGCCTGTTCCTGCTCCAGCTGCTCGCCGCGATCGCCGTGCCCTGCTACTTCCGCCGGGTGCGCCACCAGGAGGGCGTGCTGCGCACGGTCGTGGCGCCCGTGGCCGCCGCCGTACTGCTCGCGACGGCCATCGTGCTGGTGGTGAACCACATCGACCTGTTCACCGGGGCGTCCCCGACCGTGAACACCGTCCTCGTCGTCACGGCCCCCGCCGTGTTCGCCGCGGGCCTCGCCCTCGCCTGGTGCCTGCGCAGGAAGCGCCCTCGGGTCTACGCCGAGTTCGCAGCCGAGCCCGCCGAATAGTTCAGCTCTGCAAGGGAGTTCCTCACATGCCGACCGCCGATCTGGTCCTCGCCGGCGCCAAGGTCCGCACCCTCGACCCGGACCGCCCGTACGCCACGTCCGTCGCCGTGCGCGACGGGCTGATCGCGGCGGTGGGCGACGAGACGGACGTACGCGACTGGTGCGGCCCGGGCACCGAGGTCGTCCACCTGGGCGGGGCGCACCTGGTGCCCGGACTCGTCGACGCGCACAGCCACCCCGTGTGGGGGCTGGACATGGCGACCGGGACGGACCTGTCGGGCGTGACGGACCTGGCGGGGCTGCGGGCCGCCCTCGCGGACGCGGCGCGCACCGACGGGTGGGTGACCGGCTTCGGCCTCGACCACAACGCCTTCGAGGGCCGCCCCGTCCACCGGGACCTGATCGAGGACGTCCTGGACGGCACACCCGCCTTCCTGCGCCTCTACGACGGCCACTCCGCCCTCGCGACCGGCCCGGCCCTCGTCGCGGCCGGCGTGCACGGCCCCCGGGGCTTCGCCCAGCGCTCGGAGGTCGTCTGCGACGCCTCGGCCCGGCCCACCGGGCATCTCGTCGAGCACGCGGCGATGGGCCTGGTGGCCGAGGTCGCTCCCCGGCCGTCGTACGCCGCTCGCCGGGCGCGCCTGGTGGAGCTGCTGTCCGCCATGGCCGCGACCGGGCTGACCGGGGCGCACGTCATGGACGCCGGCGACCCGGAGCTGATCGGCTCCGTGGCCGCGGAGATGGTGCTGCCGGTGCGGCTGCGGTTCGCGCCCTGGTGCATGCCGGGCGCGGACCGGACCGCCCTGGACGAGCTGGTCGCCGTGCAGGGCCGGGGCGGCCGGCACTGGCGGACCGGCGGGGTCAAGTTCTTCATGGACGGCACCGTCGAGGGCGGCACGGCCTGGCTTGAGCACGCCGACTGCCACGGCCAGGGCACGGACGCGTTCTGGCCCGACCCTCAGGCGTACGCCGCCGCCGTACGGCACCTGCACGCGGCCGGTGTGCGCACGGCCACGCACGCCATCGGGGACGCGGCGGTACGGCACGTGCTGGACGTGGTGGAAGGGCTGGGGCCGGGCGGGCGGGGGGCGCACCGCGTCGAGCACATCGAGACCGTGCCGGACGAGCTGCTGCCGCGGTTCGCGAGGCTGGGAGTGGCGGCGTCCATGCAGCCGCCGCACACCGCGTACACCCGGGCCGACGGCACCGACGAGTGGTCCCGGCGGCTGGGCCCCGGGCGGGCCGGCCGGGCCTGGCGGCTGCGGGACCTGCGGGACGCCGGCGCGGTGGTGGCCCTCGGTTCGGACTGGCCGATCGCCCACTACGACGCCCGCGCCGTGCTCGCCACGGCCCGCGCACCGAGGGGCGCGGCCTCGGCACGCGCCGGGCTCACCGGCCTTGAGGCACTGGAGGGCTGCACGAGCCATGCGGCGCTGGCGGCGGGGGAGTCCGACGCGACCGGACGCATCGCTCCCGGCCTCCGGGCCGACCTGACTGCGCTGGGGCTGGACCCGGTGACCGCTCCACCGGACGAGGTGGCGCAGGCGCCGGTGCGACTGACGGTGACCGGGGGGCACGTGGTGCACCGGGAGGAGTGAGACAGGCGGCTCCGGAGCAGCCGGGCCGCCCGTCGCCTGCGGAGGCCCCACGGCCGTGCAGGCCGCCGCGGAAGCGGCCGGACGGCGGCGCCCTCGGGCACGGCTCCCGAGCAGCCGCGCCGGGCCGCCCGTCGGCGCGGGGTCCCACCGCCGCGCAGTCCGCCGTCGACGTGGCCGGGCGTGCCGCCGGTGTCGGCGGCGCCACGGTGGTGTGCTCGGGCTCGCGTGTCGGGTGGCGCTGGGGTCGGTGGGCACCACCGCTGCGGGGGTCGGTCGGTCCTTGGTGGAGGCCACCGGGTTCGTGAGGCACGGGCGGCTCCCGCAACAGCCGGGCTGGGCCGCCTTTCGTCGGCGGCGGTCCCACGGCCGTGCGGGCCGCCGCGGAAGCGGCCGGGCGGCGGCGCCCTCGGGCCCGCGCGAGGACGGGCTCCCCGGGCAGCCGGGCGGGCCGCCCGTCGGCGCTGGGGGTCCCGCCGCCGGGGCAGGCCGCCGTCGGCGCGGATGGGCGTGCCGCCGGTGCCGGCCGTGCGGACGGTGGTGCGCTCGGGCCCGCGTGTCGGGTGGCGGTGGGGTCGGTGGGCACCACCGCTGCGGGAGTGGGTCAGTCCTTGGTGGAGGCCACCCGGTTCGTGAAGCACGGCGGCTCCCCGGGCCGCCCGCCGGCGTGGCTGTCCCGCCGCCGGGCAGGCCGCCGTCGACGTGGCCGGGTGCCGCCGGTGTCGGCCGCGCGAACGGCCGCGGCCTCGGGCGCGGCGCGTCCGGTGGCGGTGCAGCCGTGGGGGGACCGCCGCCGTGGAAGTGGGTCAGGCCTTGGCGGGCGTCACCGGTTCGCGCGGCGGCCGTGACGTACCGGGGCGCTGCCTCGGCACGTCCCTCGGCAGTGCGTACGGATGCCTCCCGTACCAGACCCCCGCCACCGTGAACCCGAAGGCCAGGCAGAGCACGCCACCGACCGCATCCAGCCAGAAGTGGTTCGCCGTGGCGACGATGACGACCAGGGTCAGCGCCGGGTACAGCAGGCCCAGCACCCGCACCCAGGGGATCGTCGCCAGGGCGAAGATCGTCAGGCCGCACCACATGGACCAGCCGATGTGCATCGACGGCATCGCGGCGTACTGGTTGGACATGTGCTTCAGGTCGCCGGACGCCATCGATCCCCAGGTCTGGTGGACCATGACGGTGTCGATGAAATCGCCGCCGTTCATCAACCGCGGCGGCGCCAGCGGATACAGGTAGTAACCGACCAGGGCGACGGCGGTCGTCCCGAACAGCACCAGGCGGGTCGCCGCGTACCGGCCGGGATGGCGACGGTACAGCCACACGAGCACACCCAGCGTCACCACGAAGTGCAGCGTCGCGTAGTAGTAGTTCATGCCGATGATCAGCCAAGTCACCGAGTTCACGGCGTGGTTGACCGACTCCTCGACCGCGATGCCGAGCTGCTGCTCGGCCTGCCAGATCCAGTCGGCGTTGCGCAGCGCCTCGGTCCTCTGCTCGGGCACGGCGTTGCGGACGAGTGAGTACACCCAGTAACTCACCGCGATCAGCAGGATCTCGAACCAGAACCGGGGCCGGCGAGGGGTGCGCAGCCGGGGGAGGAGACCCTGCCCCGGATCGGCCGCGACGGGATCCGGAACGGCCGCTTCCCGGCCGTCCAGCGTCGTCACGGTGGTGTCACCCATAGGCACAAAGTCTGCCAGAAAAGCCCTGTCCCCCCGATCATCCTCCGCTGTGGTGCGGACCGCATGTTCTAGGGCGAAATCCAGCCGACCGCCTCAGGGGCGAGCACGGTCCCCGGGGGCCGAAGCGGTCGAGCCGCGCACCACCAGTTCCGGCATGAACACGAACTCGCTGTGGGGCGCGGGCGTCCCGCCGATCTCCTCCAGCAGCGTGCGGACCGCCGCCTGGCCCATCGCCGGGACCGGCTTGCGGATCGTGGTCAGCGGCGGGTCGGTGAAGGCGATCAGCGGCGAGTCGTCGAAGCCGACCACGGAGATGTCCTTCGGCACCTCCAGGCCACGCTGCCGCGCCGCCCTGATCGCGCCCAGCGCCATCATGTCGCTGGCGCACACCACGGCCGTGCAGTTCTGCTCGATCAGCGCCGTGGCCGCGGCCTGCCCGCCCTCCAGGGTGTAGAGGGAGTGCTGGACCAGCTCCCTCTCGACGGTCTCGGCGCCCAGGCCCAACTGGTCCTGCATGGTGCGCACGAACCCCTCGATCTTGCGCTGCACGGGCACGAACCGCTTGGGCCCCAGGGCCAGACCGATCCGCGTGTGCCCCAGGGACACCAGGTGCGTCACCGCGAGGTTCATCGCCGCGCGGTCGTCGGGGGAGATGAACGGCGCCTGCACCTTCGGCGAGAAGCCGTCGACCAGCACATACGGCACGCCCTGCGCGCGCAGCCGGTCGTAGCGCTGCATGTCGGCGGTGGTGTCCGCGTGCAGCCCGGAGACGTAGATGATGCCGGCGACCCCGCGGTCCACGAGCATCTCGGTCAGCTCGTCCTCGGTCGAGCCGCCCGGCGTCTGGGTGGCCAGCACCGGCGTGTAGCCCTGCCGGGTCAGGGCCTGGCCGATGACCTGGGCCAGGGCCGGGAAGATCGGGTTCTCCAGCTCCGGGGTGATCAGGCCCACCAGGCCCTCGCTGCGCTGGCGCAGCCGCACCGGGCGTTCGTAGCCCAGCACGTCGAGGGCGGCCAGCACGGACTGGCGGGTGGTGGCGGCGACGCCCGGCTTCCCGTTGAGGACGCGGCTGACGGTCGCTTCGCTCACCCCCGCCTGAGCAGCGATGTCGGCAAGCCGTGTGGTCACAGCACCGGACTGTAGCGGCCGGGGTTCTGCTTGCACACCGACGGGACGCCTGGTGCGGGCCGGCGCACGGCCCGCTGCGGGTTGCTTGGTCATCGCGGTCCCTCGAAGTCGTGGTCGGCGTCCGATCCGCAACGGATGATTCCCCCGCCGGCAACGGATGGCAAGTGCTTGCAGAGTCTTGCACAACTGTCCGACTCCCCGCCGAACAGCCGGAAATCCCGGCTCCGCAGGGGCCGGAGCGAGGTCACGGCGGGATAACCATCCGCACCGCTTGCAACTTTTTGCTGCAAGGTCTTTCGCAACTCGTTGCAGCGCGGCTAATCTCACCGACGCCCGGCCGCCAACGGCGCAGTCGGCAGCACGAACGGGCTTTCACCCTCAAGGAGAACTCATGCGGCGTGGCATAGCGGCCACCGCGCTGGTGGCGTCCCTCGCCCTGGCGGCGACGGCGTGCGGCGGAAGCGACAGCGGCGACGAGGCCGACGGCCCGGTCACCATCACCTGGTGGGACACCTCCAACGCCACCAACGAGGCGCCGACCTACCAGGCCCTGGTCAAGGAGTTCGAGGCCGCCAACAAGGACATCAAGGTCAACTACGTCAACGTCCCCTTCGACCAGGCGCAGAACAAGTTCGACACCGCCGCCGGTTCCAAGGGCGCCCCCGACGTGCTGCGCTCCGAGGTCGGCTGGACCCCCGCCTTCGCCAAGAAGGGCTTCTTCGCGCCGCTGGACGGCACCGAGGCCCTCGCCGAGCAGGACAAGTTCCAGCCCAGCCTGATCGAGCAGGCCAAGTACGAGGGCAAGACCTACGGCGTCCCCTTCACCACGGACACCCTCGCCCTCGTCTACAACAAGGCCCTGTTCGAGAAGGCCGGCGTCGAGGCCCCCAAGACCTGGGACGACCTGAAGAAGGCCGCCGCCACCATCAAGGACAAGACCGGCGTCGACGGCTACTGGGGCTCCACCCAGGCCTACTACGCCCAGTCCTTCCTCTACGGCGAGGGCACCGACACCGTCGACGTCGACGCCAAGAAGATCACCGTCACCTCGCCCGCGGCCAAGAAGGCCTACGGCACCTGGCGGAGCCTCTTCTCCGGCAAGGGCCTGCACAAGGCCGACACCACCGCCGACGCCTACGCCCACATCCAGGAGGCGTTCGTCAGCGGCAAGGTCGCCTCGATCATCCAGGGCCCGTGGGAGATCACCAACTTCTACAAGGGCTCCGCCTTCAAGGACAAGGACAACCTCGGCATCGCCACCGTCCCGGCCGGCTCCACCGGCAAGGCGGGCGCCCCGACCGGCGGCCACAACCTCTCCGTGTACGCGGGCTCGGACAAGGCCCACCAGGAGGCCTCGCTGAAGTTCGTGAAGTTCATGACCTCGGCGAAGGCGCAGGAGACCATCGCGCTGAAGAACTCCACGCTCCCCACCCGCGAGGACGCCTACACCGCGAAGGTCAAGGCCGACCCCGGCATCGCCGGCTACCAGGGCGTGCTGTCCTCCGCCCAGCCGCGCCCGGCGCTGCCCGAGTACAGCTCCCTGTGGGGTCCGCTCGACGACGAGCTGATCGAGATCGCGGGCGGCAAGGAGTCCCTGGACAAGGGCCTCGGTGACGCCGAGACCGCCATCACCAAGCTGGTGCCGGACTTCTCCAAGTGACCGCCGCGTGGCCGCCGGATCCCCCGGTCATGGGGGAGGGGGTCCGGCGGCCACCGGCCCGCGCCTGTGTCTGGGCAGCTCCCCTTGAACTCCTTGAACCTCCAGAAGGTGTCGAACCATGACCGTCGTCATCGACCGAGCGACCGGCAAGCGGCGCGGTGAGCGGGAACCGCGGCCCGGGCCGGGCAGGCGGCTGAAGAACGGCTTCCACAAGCACTGGTACGCCTACGCGATGATCGCCCCGGTGGCGATCGTCCTCGGCGTCCTCGTGCTGTACCCGCTGGCGTACGGCCTGTACCTCACCCTCACCGACGCCACCAGCCTCAACACCGCCCGTACGATCGGCGTCAACCACATCGACGCCACCTACCAGTTCATCGGCCTGGACAACTACGCCGACATCCTGTGGGGCCCGACGTCGTACGACCGCTTCTGGTCGCACGTCCTGTGGACGGTCTTCTGGACGGCGGCCTGCGTCGCCCTGCACTACGGCATCGGCCTCGGGCTGGCGCTGCTGCTGAACCAGAAGCTGCGCGGGCGCACCCTCTACCGGCTGATCCTGGTGCTGCCCTGGGCCGTGCCGACCTTCGTCACCGTGTTCGGCTGGCGGTTCATGCTCGCCGACGGCGGCATCATCAACTCCGGCCTGGACTTCCTGCACCTGCCGACGCCGCTGTGGCTGGAGGACACCTTCTGGCAGCGGTTCGCCGCGATCATGGTCAACACCTGGTGCGGTGTGCCGTTCATGATGGTCTCGCTGCTCGGCGGACTCCAGTCGATCGACGCGAGCCTGTACGAGGCGTCCGAGATGGACGGCGCGAACGCCTGGCAGCGGTTCCGGTACGTCACCCTGCCCGGCCTGCGGTCCGTCAGCACCACGGTCGTGCTCCTCGGCGTGATCTGGACCTTCAACCAGTTCGCCATCATCTTCCTGCTGTTCGGCAACACCGCCCCGGACGCCCAGATCCTCGTGACCTGGGCCTACCAGCTGGGCTTCGGGCAGCAGCCGCGCGACTACGCCCAGTCCGCCGCCTACGGAATCCTGCTCCTGTCCCTCCTGATCGTCTTCACGTCCTTCTACCGCCGCTGGCTGAACCGCAACGAGCAGCAGCTCGCGATCTGAGGCAGGAGTCCGAAATGAGTACGACCACCGCCGAGACCTCCGCCGCGGACACCGGGCGGCGACCCGTCGGCGCACCCCGCAAGGTCCGCCGCCGCGACGAGCGCAGCCGGGCGGCCTCCCTCGTCTCGCACGCCGTCCTGATCGGCGCGAGCCTGACCGCGCTCTTCCCGATCGCCTGGCTGGTCTTCCTGTCCCTCGGCCCGGACAAGGACGACTACCTCCACCCCGGGCGCATCTGGGGCAAGATGGCGCTCGACAACTACGCGTTCGTCCTCCAGGACACCAATTTCTTCCACTGGCTGAAGAGCACGCTGATCGTGGGGCTCGGCACGACGCTGATCGGCGTCGTCGTCGCCGCGTCCACCGGGTACGCGGTCTCCCGCATGCGGTTCCCCGGCTACCGGAAGCTGATGTGGGTGCTGCTCGTCACCCAGATGTTCCCGATCGCGGTACTGATCGTGCCGATGTACCAGATCCTCTCGGATCTGCAGCTCATCGACAGCTACCTTGGTCTCATCCTTGTCAACTGCACCACGATCGTTCCGTACTGCGCCTGGCTGATGAAGGGCTACTTCGACACCATCCCGTTCGAGATCGACGAGGCCGGCCGCGTCGACGGGCTGACCCCCTTCGGCACGTTCGCGCGGCTGATCCTGCCGCTGGCCAAGCCGGGCCTCGCGGTCGCGGCGTTCTACAGCTTCCTCACGGCCTTCGGTGAGGTGGCGTTCGCTTCGACGTTCCTGCTGAGCGACGACAAGTACACGTTCGCCGTCGGTCTCCAGACGTTCGTGAGCGAGCACGACGCGCAGCGGAACCTGATGGCCGCGACCGCGGTTCTGATCGCCATACCGGCCGCCGCGTTCTTCTACCTCGTGCAGAAGAACCTGGTGACCGGGCTCACCGCAGGCGGCACGAAGGGGTGACCCAGCGCCCCTCGGGGCACTGCCGAACCGCACTTCACAAGCCCGAGGCGGCCGCGGCGCCCATCCGACCCCGCTGTGCCGCGGCCGCCTCGTCACCCACCCCGACGCCTCACATGACCACACCTCTGTTACGCATCAAGGACGACATGAGCCAGCACTCAGCTGCACCTGCCCCCACCCCCACGTCCGCCGTGGCCGTCGCCAAGCGTCGCGACTGGTGGCGGGACGCGGTGATCTACCAGGTGTACCCGCGCAGCTTCGCCGACAGCAACGGCGACGGCATGGGCGACCTGGAAGGTGTCCGCACCCGTCTGCCGTACCTGCGCGACCTCGGCGTGGACGCCGTGTGGCTCAGCCCCTTCTACGCCTCGCCGCAGGCCGACGCCGGCTACGACGTCGCCGACTACCGGGCCGTCGACCCGATGTTCGGCAACCTGCTGGACGCCGACGCGCTGATCCGCGACGCCCACGAGCTGGGCCTGAGGATCATCGTCGACCTCGTGCCCAACCACTCCTCCGACCAGCACGAGTGGTTCAAGCGGGCCGTCGCTGAGGGCCCGGGCTCCCCCCTGCGGGACCGCTACCACTTCCGCCCCGGCAAGGGGAAGAACGGCGAACTCCCGCCCAACGACTGGGAGTCGATCTTCGGCGGCCCGGCGTGGACACGGGTCCCGGACGGTGAGTGGTACCTGCACCTCTTCGCCCCCGAGCAGCCCGACTTCAACTGGGAGCACCCCGCGGTCGGCGACGAGTTCCGTTCCATCCTGCGCTTCTGGCTGGACATGGGCGTCGACGGCTTCCGGATCGATGTCGCCCATGGTCTGGTGAAGGCGGAGGGGCTTCCCGACCTTGGATCCCACGACCAGGTGAAGCTGCTGGGCAACGATGTCATGCCGTTCTTCGACCAGGACGGGGTGCACGAGATCTACCGGCAGTGGCGCCTGATCCTCGACGAGTACGCGGGGGAGCGGATCTTCGTCGCAGAGGCGTGGACCCCGACCATCGAGCGGACCGCGAACTACGTCCGCCCGGACGAGCTGCACCAGGCCTTCAACTTCCAGTACCTCAGCACCCACTGGGACGCGGCGCAGATGCGCGAGGTCATCGACCGCACCCTGGACGCCATGCGTCCGGTCGGCGCCCCCGCCACCTGGGTGCTGTCCAACCACGACGTGACCCGGCACGCCACCCGCTTCGCCAACCCGCCCGGCCTCGGCACCCAGATCCGCCTGGCCGGCGACCGGGAACTGGGCCTGCGCAGGGCCCGGGCCGCGACCCTGCTGATGCTCGCGCTGCCCGGCTCCGCCTACATCTACCAGGGCGAGGAGCTGGGTCTTCCGGACGTCGTGGACCTGCCGGACGAGGTGCGCCAGGACCCGGCGTACTTCCGGGGCGCGGGCCAGGACGGCTTCCGTGACGGCTGCCGGGTGCCGATCCCGTGGACCCGGACCGGGTCGTCGTACGGCTTCGGGGACGGGGGCAGCTGGCTGCCTCAGCCGGACGGCTGGGGCGAGCTGAGCGTCGAGGCGCAGACCGGCGAGCCCGGCTCCACCCTGGAGCTGTACCGGGCCGCGCTCGCCGTGCGCCGCGAGCAGCCCGACCTCGGCGCCGGCTCCTGCGTGGAGTGGCTGCGGGCGCCCGAGGGGGTGCTCGCCTTCCGGCGCGGGGAGTTCGTGTGCGTCGCGAACACCACCGGCGAGTCGGTGGCGATGCCGGCGTACGGCCGGGTGCTGGTCGCGAGTCGGGAGATCGTCCAGGTCGACGACGAGGCGAAGCTGCCGGCCGACACGACGGTGTGGTGGACCACCGCCTGATCGCTCCCTGATTTTCCGTTGAATTTCGCACGGCCCGCTGCCCTTTCGGGCGGCGGGCCTTTAACATCTGCGTCACCGCAAGGTTTCTGAACCTTGCAGCAAGAACCTTCAACGAAGAAGGAAACCCCACATGGCACGCAGACACCTCTCCGCCGCCGTCGCGCTCGCCGCGGCTGCGGTTGTCATGAACCCGTCCAGTGCACAGGCCTCCCCACCTGGCACCAAGGACGTCACCGCCGTCCTCTTCGAGTGGAAGTACGCTTCCGTCGCCCGCGAGTGCACCGGCACCCTCGGCCCCGCCGGATACGGCTACGTCCAGGTCTCCCCGCCCGCCGAGCACATACAGGGCCCGCAGTGGTGGACGTCGTACCAGCCGGTCAGCTACAAGATCGCCGGCCGGCTCGGTGACCGCGCGGCCTTCCAGAGCATGGTGAACACCTGCCACGCGGCCGGTGTGAAGGTCGTCGTCGACACGGTCGTCAACCACATGTCCGCGGGCAGCGGCACCGGCACCGGCGGCTCGTCGTACACCAAGTACAACTACCCCGGCCTCTACTCCGCGCCCGACTTCGACGACTGCACGAGCCAGATCGGCAACTACCAGGACCGCTGGAACGTCCAGCACTGCGAACTGGTGAACCTCGCCGACCTCGACACCGGCGAGAACTACGTCCGCGGGGCCGTCGCCGGGTACATGAACGACCTGCTCTCCCTCGGCGTGGACGGCTTCCGCATCGACGCGGCCAAGCACATGGACGCCGCCGACCTGGCGAACATCAAGTCCCGGCTGAGCAATCCGTCGGCGTACTGGAAGCAGGAGGTCATCTACGGCGCCGGCGAGGCCGTCCAGCCCACCGAGTACACCGGAAACGGCGACGTCCAGGAGTTCCGCTACGCCTACGACCTCAAGCGGGTCTTCAACAACGAGAACCTCGCCTACCTGAAGAACTACGGCGAGGGCTGGGGCTATATGAGCAGCGGCGTCTCCGGTGTCTTCGTCGACAACCACGACACCGAGCGCAACGGCTCCACCCTCAGCTACAAGGACGGCGCCAACTACACCCTCGCCAACGTCTTCATGCTGGCCTGGCCCTACGGCGCGCCCGACATCAACTCCGGCTACGAGTTCACCGACCACGACGCCGGCCCACCGAACGGCGGTCAGGTGAACGCGTGCTGGCAGGACGGCTGGAAGTGCCAGCACAACTGGCCGGAGATCAGGTCGATGGTCGCCTTCCGCAACGCCACGCGCGGTGAGGCCGTGACCAACTGGTGGGACAACGGCAACGACGCCATCGCGTTCGGGCGGGGCGGCAAGGGCTTCGTGGCCATCAACCACGAGTCGGGATCGCTGAGCCGTACGTACCAGACGTCGCTGCCCGCGGGGACGTACTGCAACGTGCAGAACAACACCACCGTGACGGTGAACTCCAGCGGTCAGTTCACCGCCACCCTCGGCTCCGACACCGCCCTGGCGATCTACGCCGGCAAGTCCAGCTGCTAAGCGCACCAGCGGGGAACGTGGGACCGACGCTCATCGAGTGCCGGCCTGCGTTCCCCGGGGGCTGACGAGGTGGTTGAAATTTCTTTCCAGCGGTTTCAAGACTCTTGCTGTAAGTGTTTCGGCGGCGATACGGTCGCGCGGGGTCGGACCCGAGAGAGCCGCAATCGCAAGGAGTCCACGTCAGTGATACCGAGATGGCGTGCGCCCTCAAGGCGCCGAACCTCCCGTGCCGGACGGATCGCCGCGGTCACTGCCACCGCGCTGGCCGCAGCACTCGTCCAGCCGCTCGCCGCCGGGGCGGCCACCCCACCGGCGCCCCCGTCCGACGCGAAGCTCGCCGCCGAGCCCGCCCGCCACGACGCCACCCGCGAGCAGTTCTACTTCGTCCTGCCGGACCGCTACGCCAACGGCGACCCGCGCAACGACAAGGGCGGCCTGACCGGCTCCCGCCTCGCCACCGGCTACGACCCCACCGACAAGGGCTTCTACCAGGGCGGCGACCTCAAGGGCCTGACCAAGAAGCTCGACTACATCAAGGGCCTCGGCACCACCGCCCTCTGGATGGCCCCGATCTTCAAGAACCAGCCCGTGCAGGGCACCGGGGCCAACGCGTCCGCCGGCTACCACGGCTACTGGATCACCGACTTCACTCAGGTCGACCCGCACTTCGGCACCAACGAGGACCTCGAAACCCTCATCGACAAGGCCCACGCCAAGGGCATGAAGGTCTTCTTCGACGTCATCACCAACCACACGGCGGACGTCGTCGACTACGAGGAGAAGTCCTACGACTACCTGTCCAAGGGGGCGTTCCCGTACCTGACGAAGGACGGCAAGCCCTTCGACGACGCGGACTACGCGGACGGGCGACGGGACTTCCCGGAGGTCGACAGCGGCTCCTTCCCGCGCACTCCGACCGTCCCTGCGGCGAAGAAGAACGTCAAGGTCCCGTCCTGGCTCAACGACCCGACGATGTACCACAACCGCGGCGACTCCACCTTCGCCGGTGAGAGCTCCACCCACGGCGACTTCAGCGGCCTCGACGACCTGTGGACCGAGCGGCCCGAGGTCGTGCGGGGCATGGAGCGGATCTACCAGCGCTGGGTGCGGGACTTCGGCGTCGACGGCTTCCGGATCGACACCGTGAAGCACGTCAACATGGAGTTCTGGACGCAGTGGGCCACGGCCCTCGACGCCTACGCGGCCAAGAAGGGCCGGGACGACTTCTTCATGTTCGGCGAGGTGTACTCGGCCGACACGGACGTCACCTCCCCGTACGTCACCCGGGGCCGCCTCGACGCCACGCTCGACTTCCCCTTCCAGGAGGCGGCCCGCCAGTACGCCTCCCAGGGCGGCAGCGCGCAGAAGCTCGCGAGCGTCTTCGGCGACGACTACAAGTACACGACCGACAAGGCCAACGCGTACGAGCAGGTCACCTTCCTCGGCAACCACGACATGGGCCGGATCGGCCACTTCCTGAAGCAGGACGACCCGAAGGCCACCGACGCCGAGCTGCTCAAGAAGGACAAGCTCGCCAACGAGCTGATGTTCCTCAGCCGCGGCAACCCCGTCGTCTACTACGGCGACGAGCAGGGCTTCACCGGCGCGGGCGGCGACAAGGACGCCCGGCAGAGCATGTTCGCCTCCCGCACCGCCGACTACCTCGACGACGACCGGATCGGCACCGACCGCACCCACGCCGACGACGCCTACGACACGAGAGCACCGCTCTACCGCCAGATCAGTGCTCTCGCGGCGCTCCGCAAGGCCCACCCCGCCCTGGCCGACGGCGTCCAGCAGCAGCGGTACGCGGCCGACGGCCCTGGTGTGTACGCCTTCTCCCGCACGGACGCCAAGAGCGGCATCGAGTACGTCGTCGCCTTCAACAACGCGGACGAGGCGAGGACGGCGACCTTCGCGACCGGTTCGGCCGGCATGGTCTTCAAGGGCATCCACGGCACCGACGCCGCCCCGAAGAGCGACGGCGACAGGAAGCTCACCGTCACCGTCCCGCCCGGCTCGGCGATCGTCCTCAAGGCGGCCGGCAGGCTCGCCGCGCCCGCCACCGGGCCGACGATCAGCCTGCAGGCCCCGGCGGCCGGCGCCACCGGCACGGTCGAGGTCACCGCGGACGATGGGGGCACCTCCCGCTCGAGCGAAGCCGAGAGCGGGGGAGGCGGGCAGCTCAACCGGGTCGTCTTCGCCGCGCAGACCGGCAACGGAAAGTGGCAGGTCCTCGGCTCCGCCGACCACGCCCCCTACAAGGTCACCCACACCATCGGCAAGGACGTGGCACCGGGTACGGCCCTGCGCTACAAGGCCGTCGTGGTCGACTCGGCCGGCCGCACCGCGAGCGCCCTGGCCGGCTCCACCACCGGCACCCCGCCCGCCCCTCAGCCGCCCACCGCCTCCGCCCGCGACTACGCGATCGTCCACTACAAGCGTGCGGACGGCGACTACGCCGACTGGGGCCTGTACGCCTGGGGCGACCTCGCCGAGGGCGAGGCCACCGAGTGGCCCGAGAGCCACCCCTTCACCGGCCGGGACGCCTACGGCGCCTTCGCCTGGGTCAAGCTCAAGCCCGGCGCCTCGAACGTCGGCTTCCTCGTCATCGACAAGGACGGCGACAAGGACGTCTCCACCGACCGCACGATCGACGTCACCAAGACCGGTGAAGTCTGGATCGAGCAGGGCAAGGACACCGTCACCACCGAGCGGCCCGAGTACCCGGCGCCCGACCAGGGCAAGGCCGTCCTGCACTACCACCGGGCCGACGGGAACTACGACGGCTGGGGACTGCACGTCTGGACCGGCGCCGCGAACCCCACCGACTGGTCGAACCCCCTGAAGCCGGTGAAGACTGACTCCTATGGCGCTGTCTTCGAGGTGCCGCTCACCGAGGGTGCCACCAGTCTCAGCTACATCATCCACAAGGGCGACGAGAAGGACCTGCCCACCGACCAGTCGCTCGACCTCAAGGCCGACGGCCACGAGGTGTGGCTGGTGAACGGCCAGGAGAAGTACCTGCTCCCGCAGCCCGCGGGCAGTTCCGCCGCCCTCGACCTGACCACCTCCAAGGCGGTCTGGATCGACCGGAACACCCTCGCCTGGAACAGCTCCGAGGCCGCCGCCTCCACGCAGCTGCTGTACAGCCTGGACGGCTCGATCGCGGTGAAGGACGGCACGCTGACCGGGGACGCCAAGTGGCTGCGCCTGTCGAAGAGCGAGCTCACCGACGCCCAGAAGGCCAGGTTCCCGCACCTGAAGGACCACGCCGCCTGGACCGTCGACCCGCGCGACCGGGACCGGGTCCGCGAGGCCCTGCGCGGCCAGGTCGTCGCCACCCGGCACGCGGCGAACGGAGCCGTGCTCGCGGCCACCGGCGTCCAGACCGCCGGTGTCCTCGACGACCTGTACTCCGGCGCCACAAGGGCGGACCTCGGACCGACGTTCGCCAAGGGCCGCCCCACCCTGTCGGTGTGGGCGCCGACCGCGCAGTCCGTCGCCCTGGAACTCGACGGCAGGACCGTCGCCATGCGCCGCGACAGCGCCACCGGCGTCTGGTCCGTCACCGGCCCGAAGTCCTGGAAGGGCAAGCCGTACCGGTACGCCGTGAAGGTCTGGGCGCCCAGCGCCGGCAAGGTCGTCACCAACAAGGTCACCGACCCCTACTCGGTCGCCCTCACCGCGGACTCCGAGCGCAGCCTGGTCGTCGACCTCGGCGACAAGTCCCTGGCGCCGAGCGGCTGGTCGACGTACACCAAGCCCAGGGCCGTACCGCTGAGGGACGCCCAGATCCAGGAGCTGCACGTCCGGGACTTCTCCGTCGAGGACCGGACGGCGAAGCACCCGGGCACCTACCTCGCCTTCACCGACAAGGCGAGCGACGGCTCCAAGCACCTGCGCGAGCTGGCGAAGGCGGGCACCTCGTACGTCCACCTCCTGCCCGCCTTCGACATCGCCACGATCCCGGAGCGCAAGGCCGACCAGGCGGGCGTCGACTGTGACCTGGCCTCCTACCCGGCCGACTCGGACAAGCAGCAGGAGTGCGTCGGGAAGATCGCCGCGAAGGACGCCTACAACTGGGGCTACGACCCGTACCACTACACGGTCCCCGAGGGCTCCTACGCCACCGACCCGGACGGCACGGCCCGCACGGTCGAGTTCCGCAGGATGGTCAAGGCGCTGAACGACGACGGCCTGCGGGTCGTGATGGACATCGTCTACAACCACACCGCGGCCGCCGGCCAGGAGCGGACCAGCGTCCTCGACCGGATCGTGCCCGGCTACTACCAGCGGCTCCTCGCCGACGGCTCGGTGGCGAACAGCACCTGCTGCGCCAACACAGCCCCCGAGAACGCCATGATGGGCAAGCTGGTCGTCGACTCGATCGTCACCTGGGCCAAGGAGTACAAGGTCGACGGCTTCCGCTTCGACCTCATGGGCCACCACCCGAAGGCCAACATCCTCGCGGTCCGCGAGGCCCTCGACGCGCTCACCCCGGAGAAGGACGGCGTCGACGGCAAGAAGATCATCCTGTACGGGGAGGGCTGGAACTTCGGTGAGGTCGCCGACGACGCCCGGTTCGTCCAGGCCACGCAGAAGAACATGGCCGGAACCGGCATCGCCACCTTCTCCGACCGGGCCCGTGACGCCGTGCGCGGCGGTGGCCCCTTCGACGAGGACCCCGGCGTGCAGGGCTTCGCGTCCGGCCTCTACACCGACCCCAACTCCTCGGAGCACAACGGCACTCCGGCCGAGCAGAAGGCCCGCCTGCTGCACTACCAGGACCTGATCAAGGTCGGGCTGTCCGGCAACCTCGCCTCCTACCGGTTCACCGACACCGGCGGCAAGGAGGTCAAGGGCGCCGAGGTCGACTACAACGGCTCACCCGCCGGCTACGCGGACGCCCCCGGCGACGCCCTCGCCTACGCCGACGCGCACGACAACGAGTCCCTCTTCGACGCGCTCGCCTTCAAGCTGCCCGCCACGACGAGTGCGTCCGACCGGGCCCGGATGCAGGTCCTCGCCATGGCGACGGCCACCCTGTCCCAGGGCCCGGCCCTCTCCCAGGCCGGCACCGACCTGCTCCGTTCCAAGTCCCTGGACCGCAACTCCTACGACAGCGGCGACTGGTTCAACGCCGTCCACTGGAACTGCGCCGACGGCAACGGCTTCGGCCGCGGACTGCCCATGGCGGCCGACAACGCCGCCAAGTGGCCGTACGCCAAGCCCCTGTTGAGCAAGGTCAGGGTGGGCTGCGAGCAGATCGACAGCGCCTCGGCGGCCTACCGCGACCTGCTGCGGATCCGCACCACCGAGCAGGACTTCTCCCTCGGCACGGCCGAGCGGGTGCAGTCCCGGCTCTCCTTCCCGCTGTCCGGCCAGGACGAGACACCCGGCGTGATCACCATGCGGCTCGGTGACCTCGTCGTGGTCTTCAACGCCACGCCCGAGCGGCAGGAACAGCGCGTCCCCGCACTCGCCGGGACCGGCTACCGGCTGCACCCCGTGCAGGCGGCGGGGGCGGACTCTACCGTCAAGTCGTCCTCCTACGCGGCGGAATCGGGCACGTTCGCCGTTCCGGGGCGCACGGTCGCCGTCTTCACCCGGGCCGCCGGATAACCGCACTACGTTGGGTGGGGCAGACCGCGACCGACGGTCTGCCCCACCCACGTACGCCCCGAGGGGCAGTCGAGATGGACGGCAACGGCACACAGCACACCCCCGGCACCACCGTGCTGGTCGTCGACGACGTCGCGGCCAGCCGGTACGCCATGGGCGCGGTGCTGACCCGGGCCGGCCACCAGGTCGTGCCGGTCGCCAGCGGCGGCGAGGCGCTCGTCGAACTCGACGTCCGGCTGCGGGACGGCACCCTGCCCGACGTGGCCCTCGTCGACGTGGGCCTGCCGGACATGAGCGGCTTCGAACTGTGCCGCCGGGTCCGGGCCCGGCCGCCCATGGGCGCCCTGCCCGTCGTGCACTTCTCCGCCGCCGCGACCGCGCCCGGCGACCGGTGCCGGGGACTGGACGCGGGCGGCGACGCCTATCTGACCGTGCCCGCCGAGCCGCAGGAGATCCAGGCCGTCGTTCGGGCCGCCGTGCGCGGGGCCCGCCGCAGCACGGGGGCCGAGACCGCCGTCCACCGTCTGACGCTGCTGTCCGAGGCCATCGTCACCGTGCAGACCGCCCGCTGTCCGCGGGAACTCGCCGCCGCGGCCGCCGACGGCGCCGCCCGCCTCACCGCCTCGCCCGCCGTGGTGTTCGTGATCGGCCCGGACGGCGAGCCGTACCGGGGCACGGCCCGCTGCCGTCCCGCGCCCGCGGACAGCGGCACCCACCAGGCGGCGGCACGGCTGGTCACCCGGCTCGCGGAGGGCCGCACGGGCGTCCACGGCACCGTCGTCCCCGCGCCGCTGTGGCCGGCCGGGATGTTCCGTCCGGGCGTCGAGGAGGACGCCCGCCTGACCGTGGCGACCGCCCAGGACGGCCGGACGGCGGTCTGTCTCGCCACCCCCGTACGACGGACCGCGATCACCGACCCCGCGGCCGACGGGCTGCTCGCCCGCCTCGCCCAGGCCTGCGCGCTGGCCGCCGAGCCGCTGCTGCTGTACCGGGTGGAGCGGCACGTCGCGCTCACCCTCCAGCACAGCTTCCTGCCCCAGCCGCACAAGCTGCCGCACCTGCCCGGCGTCGACATCGTCGTCCGCTACGTGCCCGCCTCCCGGCAGACCGAGATCGGCGGCGACTTCTACGCCGCCCTGCGCACCGGCGAGGGCGTGCTCATCGCCGTCGGGGACGTCGTCGGTCACTCGCTGGACGCGGCCACCGTCATGGTCGAGATCCGGCACGCGCTGCGCGCCTACTGCGTGACCGAGAGCGACCCGGTGGTCCTGGCCGAGCAGCTCGACCGGATGCTCCAGCAGTACCACCCCGACATCACGGCCACCGTGTGCCTGGCCCTGGTCGACCCGGGCAGCGGGCGGGTGCGGATCTCCAACGCCGGGCACATCCCGCCGCTGATCCTGCGTGAGGGAGGCGGCGCCGAGTACGTCGACGCTTGCGGTCCGCTGCTCGGGCTGGGCCTGGAACGGCCCGCGCCCACCGAGCGGCACCTGGAGCCCACCGACCGCCTCCTGATGGTCACCGACGGCCTCATCGAAACCCGGGGCACCCCCCTGGAGACCTCCCTGGAACAGCTCCGCACGGCCGCCGCCGACGCCCCGGCCGGCCTCGACACCCTCTGCGACGTGCTGCTCGGCTGCTTCGGCCGGGACCGGGAGGACGACATCGCGATGCTGGCCCTGCGGTTGGGGTCTGTCTAAGGTGAGCCCGTTGACCGCCCAGAACTGGAGTGCTCATGCCGCAGATCACCGTCGACTATTCCGCCGACCTCGCCGACGGCTTCGACCGGCCCGGGTTCGCGAGGGCGCTGCACGAGGCGACCGTCGAGATCGCGGCCGCCAAGCCGCCGGCGTGCAAGACCCGGTTCCGCCGGACCGAGGACGTCGTGGTCGGCCCCGAGACCGGGGGACACGCCCATGTGCACGTCCACATCGCGCTGCTCCCCGGCCGCACCGAGGAGACGAAGGCCCGGCTCACCGAGGCCACCCTGGAGTTGCTGCGCACCCATGTGAAGGCCGCCGAGGGACGCGTGCTGCACGCCTCCGCCGAGGTGCGGGAACTGGACGCGTCGTACCGGAAGTTCGAATGCTGAGCGGTCTCAGGTCGCCAGCGCCGGCAGACGGCCGGCCAGCCGGGCGAACGGTCCGTCGGCCGGCTCCTCCTGGGCGATGCGGCGCATCAGGGCGCCCATCTCGGCGTCCTGGGCGGCGCTGACTGCGGTGAGCGCGGCGAAGTCGTGGACGAGCTGGACCTCCAGCTCGGCCCGCGGGATGCGCCGGCCGTCCAGCCAGATCAGCGCCGTCGACTCGGCGAGCGAGATCCAGGAACGCACGACCAGCTCCAGCCGCGCGGGCGGATCGGTCACGCCCAGATGCGAAAGGATCTGGACATACGCGGCCTGCCGTACGGAGTCGATGAGCGCGTTGGTCGTCGAGGAGCCGACCGCCGGGCCGCCGCGCATGAGGGCGGAGAAACCCGGGCCGTGCTCGTCCACGAAGTCGAAGAAGCGGCGCATCACCCGCAGCAGCCGCGCCCCCAGCGGCCCCTCGTGCGGTTCCACGAAACGGGCCGCGAGATCGTCCGAGGCCCGCTTCAACGCGGCCTCGTACAGGCTGAGTTTGCCGGGGAAGTAGTGGTAGACCAACGGGCGTGAAATGCCCGCGGCCGACGCTATCTCGTCGATGGAGACCTCGTCGGGCGAGCGGCGGCTGAACAGTTCGAGGGCGACGCCGATCAACTGCTGCCGCCGCTCCTCGACTCCCATTCTGCGGCGAACCCCGGTAGTCATGCGAACACCTTACCGATCGATTCCGGCCTTGAACGGATCGGATCGATCAGGGATGTTCACCCGGATGGGCCGGGGCGGGCGCCCGGGGCCGTCGGTCAGCGCAGGCCGCCGAGCGAACGCCCGTCCCGCAGCGTGCCCTTCAGCTCGGCCCGCGCCCCCTGCTCGGCCGGCACGGTCAGCAGACTGGTCCGCGACGACCCGCCGACCCCGCCCGTCGCCCGGATCGACGCGGTCTCCCGGCTGCCGGCGGCCAGCAGATACCAGTCGCCCGCCTTCGACTTCCACAGCACTCCGGCCAGTACGTGCGGGTCGCGCGCCCCGCACGCCGGAACGTTCTCGGCCTTCGCCGCCACCGCCCCGTACCGCCCGCCCGGCGTGTGGAACTGGGCGAGCACCCGCGCCCCGCCGCCCCGCCAGGTCTCGGCCCGGGTGCACACCCACGCCGCCGAACCGCTCGCGTCCGGCAGCGGCTGCTCGTTGAACGCCCAGGCGTTGACGCTCCGCACGCCCGCGGAGCGCACCGTGCCCAGCGAGCAGGCGAACGGCGCCCAGGTGCGCAGCGCCGCGGCGCCGGCCGCCTCGCGCGGGGACCCGGGCCGGCCGGCCGTGAGCCGGGCCGGAACCAGTTCGCCGAGGTCGGTCAGCAACCGCGTCCGCGTGCCGTCGGTCAGCTGCAGCACGTTCCACGACGTGCACGCGTCCGACCGCAGGACCGGGCTGGCCAGCGGCGCGGTCACACCGTCGGTGAGGGACAGGTCCATCGCGCCGGAGCCCGGCTTCATCAGGTCCCGCTCGCCCGCCTTCTCCACCCAAGGGGCGGTCAGATAACGGACGTTGCCGTCGGCCCGGCCCAGGACCACCGCGCCCGCCTCGGCCCGGCCCGCGCCGTCGACCCGGGCGAAGTCGAGGGCGGCGCCCTGCGTGCCCTCCTTCGGCTCGGCGTACCGGGCGATGCGCAGACCGTCGTAGAGGATCACCACGCGCGCCGCGTCGACCGTCCCCGCGTACAGCAGCTGGGGCGGTCCGGCCGGGCCGCCGGACGCGGTGCCGGGCGTCGCGGAGACCCGGACCGTCTCGCCGGGGCGGGCCCAGACGGCCAGGGCGCGGCGCAGCAGGGCCGAGTCGCCGGTGAGGTCGCCGCGGGCCGGCCACACCGAGAAGTCGGTGCGCGCCGAGCCGCGCCACGCGGTGGGGGAGACCCGGGTCAGCTTCGCGGGGTCCAGGGCGGCCTGGGCGGCCGGATTGCGCGCGTACGGCGGCGCGGCGGCGCCGTCGGGGCCCCAGCCCTCGCCGGGCAGACCCAGCAGCGCCCCGCACACCAGCAGGGCCGCCCCGGCGGCCAGCGCGGCCTTCAGGTGCTGGCGGCGCCGCATCAGGTCGGTGGGGCGGGCCTGCAGCGAGCAGGGGTCGAACTCGGGGGAGTCGAGCAGCCCGTACTGCGCGGGGATCCCGTCGGCCTCCAGCAGCGCACCGTCCGCGTCGGCGACGCTCGCAGCCGTGAGCACCTTGCGTACGCCGTCGTCCGTCAGCCGCTCCAGGCCGCGCAGGGCGTAGGCGGCCCGGGCCGGGCCGGACAGGGTGGACAGCCGCTGGTCCAGGGCGAGTTCGTCGGCGCCGCCGGAGCGCGGGAACAGCTTCAAGCCCCACACCTGCGGCAGCAGCGGCGGCAGCTGGGACCTCTTGGGCCATGCCTTGCGCTTCAAGGGCAGCCCCGCCTCCAGAGCCGTACGCAGCACCTGGAGACGGACCAGGGCGTAGCCCGGGTCGCCGTCCCGGCCGGTGGACTGCGCCGGGATCACCGGGGCCGGGGTGCGGTTGCGGGGGAGGGCCCGCTGGGTGAGGGCGTGCGCGGTGAGGACGCGGCGGCTGCGGCCCAGCCCGGCTGGCAGCACCAGATAGGCGAGCCGCACGAGCCTCGGGTAGTGCTCGACGAGCGCGGCCTCGGCCTGCTCGACATCGACGACCTGGCCGGCGGGGGAAGGGGGCGCGGGGCGCTGGGCGACATCCTGTGACTGCACGTTCAGCAGAACGAGCGAATCGGTGGATGGTCACCTGACAGCGGAGCGTCATGCCCCAGGCGACTCCCCGGGCTCCACGAGCAGCCGGGCGTAGTTCGCCATCGAGCGTTGGTAGCGCGGCAGATGCGGGGCCAGGGCGCCGAGGGCCAGGGACAACGCCTCGCGATCGCGGCCCAGGCTGGACAGGCACAGCGCGAGCGTCGCGCGTACGGGGTCGTCCAGCTCGTCGGAGGGAGCGTCCAGCTCGGGTGTCAGCAGCGCGACACCCTCCTCCGCCTGCCCGATGTTCCGCAGCGAGCTGGCCAGCTGGATCTTCGTCCGGCGGGTCCTGTAGGGGCTGACCTCGGCGAGACCGCGGGCCAGCGCCTCCCGGTAGAGCGGGACCGCCTTGTCCGAGTGGCCCGTGGAGTCCCAGGCGCAGGCCTGCTCGAACGGCCCGAGCGGGCTGCCCTCCGGCAGTTCGGCGACGAGGGCGTCGACGTCGGCACGGAAGCGGGCCTCGTCCTCCTCGGTCTCGGCGTAGCCGTCGAACCGGTCCCACAGGGCGGCCGTGCGATCTTCCCAGTCCTGGTTCACCGGGACACACTCGCACAGGAGTGCCCACGCCGGACACCGGGTTTTGAGCACCACGGGCTCCGCAGCCGTATCGAAGGCGAGAGAGCCTTAGCCGGGGCTCCGTGCGGCATGCGTCCGGATTGTGCCGTGACAAGGACCGGAGGAACAGATGAGGGTGACCCGACCGATGCTCGCGCTGAGCGGCGCGGTGGCGATACTGGCGCTGGCCGGCTGCGGATCCGGCGGCAAGGACGAGGCGGCCGTGCCGGAGGCGGTGACCGGCAGCCTGGAGCACATCGCGGCAGAGGCCAAGTGCAAGCCCGACATGCAGACCGACGCGGACGAGATCCGCCAGGCCCTCTGCAAGAAGGGCAAGGAGAAATACGTCCTCGCGACCTTCGCCACCGACCGCGGTCAGCGCGAATGGCTGAACAGCGCCAAGGACTACGGCGGCTACTACCTCGTCGGCCGCAAGTGGGTCGCCATCGGCCAGGAGAAGACGGTCACGGCGCTCCAGGGCACCCTCGGCGGAACCATGGAGGAGGGCTCCGAGCACATGAACCCCGGCGGCAGCCACAACAAGGGCGGTCACGACGGCGGCAGCCATCACGGCTGACCGCGCGGGCCGGGGCGAGCGAAAGCCGGCGGTGGGAAATCCCACCGCCGGCTTTCCGCTGCTTTACCGAGTGAGGACTACTGGCAGTCCTCGCCGTTGTTGATGCACTGGACCATCTCGTTCATCACGTTCTCGTCGAAGAAGTTGATGAAGTCGTTGTGGTCGGTGATCGCCTTGTGCAGCTGCTCCGGGAAGGAGTCCACCGCGAACGCGTTCTGGATCTGCCCGTTGTTGATCTGCGGCGCCGGGACGTCGTAGACCAGGCGGACCTGGAGCTGGGGGATCGCCTTGAAGCCGTTCGAGCAGCTGCCGTCCGCCTCCACGAAGTCCACGTGGGTGCGGTGGTTGGCGCTGTCGATGTTCTGGCCGTCCCAGCAGCTCTGGAAGTTGGACGTCCGCACCACGGAGCTGCCCTCGGGGCAGATCGGGTACTTGTCCGTCACCTGCCGGTCCTCGAAGCCGGTGCAGCTCCAGGAGGTGTTGGCGTTGTTCAGGCCGTTGGTGAAGGACTTGGCGTCACCGGTGATGATGCGCAGGGCCTTCGGCATCGCGACGACGTCGCTCGTCCGGTTGCCGACGAACTTCAGCTGGGCCTCGGCGGGCTCGACGATCTTGCCGACGTTGCCGTCCTGACCGCCACCGGGCTGGCCCTGGTCGATGTCCTGAGTACCGTCCTGGATACGGATGACCGGCCAGAAGTACGACGACTTGTCGCCCTGGTTCTGGCAGGACGTCTCGGCGTTCGCCAGGTCCTCGTCGCTCGCGAAGGCGTTGTTGCTCTGGTTGCCGACGTAGTCGTGCTGGTGCTGCGCGCCGTTGGAGACGCCGGGCGCCACGATCACGTTGTCCGAGTTGCGGTTCTCGTTCTCGTTGGTGCCGCAGTTCGTGGTGAACGAGCCCGTGGAACCACCGTCGCCGTTCGCGGCGAGGCCGTTCGGCAGGTTGCGGGAGTTCGGCTGGACATCCTCGATGTTGATGAAGTCGTCGGCCACCGGGCCGTTGCCGGCCTGACCGCCGTTGCCGCCCTGACCCTGGTCCTGGCCGTTGTCACCGCCCTGGTCCTGACCGCCGTTGTTCTGGCCCTGGTCCTGACCGTCGTTGTTCTGGCCGTCGTTGTTCTGGCCGCCCCCGGCGTTGCCGTCGTTGGTGTTCGCGTCGGCGGCCATGCCCTTGCACTCGGCCATCTGGGCGAGGTTGTCCGGGGCCTGTCCGCCCACCCGCCGGATGTTGATGCCGATCCGGTCGATGGCCGCGGTCCGCTTCGACTTCAGCGGGCCGAGGATGGCGTTGTTGACGAAGCCCGGGTCACCGGCCTGAGCCTGGCGCGTGGAGGCGAGCCGGGTGTAGGCCTCGCTGATCTGCTTGTCGAGGTTCGCCAGCTCCTTGTCCACCCCCTGGCGGGCACCGTCCGGCACATCGGTCAGTTGCTGTCCGACGTCCGGGCACTGGATCGTGGCGATCTGCGCGCCCGCGGACTTCGTCTGGTTCGCCGAGTTCTCCTCATGCGCCGAGGCATAGAAGTTTGCCCAGATCAGCCCGCCCCCACCGAGCGCTAGGGCCGCCGATGCGGCTATGGCCTTGGTGGCCAGCGGCGTCCGGCGTTTTCTTGTGTTGCGTCCCATGGAACTCCTCTGACTTCCTTTTTCGGGGGCATCGAGGCGCCCGACAGGAGTGAAGCGGCTCCCTTCCATACGGAGGCCGTCCCAGGGGTGTTCAGATGTCTCGGAAATTGATGCGAGATTCGTGAGGGAGCTGTGTTCTCAACAGCCCCTGTCACACCGGGAGTTGTTGATCCCCGACCGTGGGTGAAAAGCCGGTCCGATATCACCGGCCGTGGTCGAGATACGCGAGAACCGCCAGCACGCGCCGGTTGTCGTCGTCCGAGACCTCCAGTCCCAGTTTGGCGAAGATGTTCGCGGTGTGCTTGGCGATCGCCCGTTCCGTCACGACCAGCCTGCCCGCGATCGCCGCGTTGGACCGGCCCTGCGCCATCAGCTCCAGCACCTCCCGCTCCCGGGGCGTCAGCCGGGCCAGCGGTCGGTCGTCGCCGGACTGCCGCGCCAGCAGCTGCTGGATGACCTGCGGATCCATCGCCGTACCACCGGCGGCGACCCGCCGCACCGCGTCCACGAACTGCTCGGCGTCGAACACCCGGTCCTTCAGCAGGTATCCGACGCCGCCGCTGCCGTCGGCGAGCAGCTCCCGCGCGTACAGCTGCTCCACGTGCTGGGAGAGCACCAGCACCGGCAGCCCGGGCCGCTTCCTGCGGGCGTCGAGCGCGCACTGCAGCCCCTCGTCGGTGTGCGTGGGCGGCAGGCGGACGTCGACCACGGCGACGTCCGGCTCCAGCTCGGCCAGCGCGGCGGCCAGTTCGGGCCCGGACTCGACGGCCGCCGCGATCTCGAAGTCGTGCGCCTGGAGCAGCCGGACGAGTCCGTCGCGCAGCAGGAAGAGGTCTTCGGCTAGGACAACGCGCAAGGGATCTCCATGGTGACCATGGTGGGACCGCCCGCGGGGCTGCCGACGGCCAGGACGCCGTCGAATGTACCCAGTCGCCGCTCGACCCCGGCCAGCCCCGAACCGGCCCCGATCACCGCACCGCCCTTGCCGTTGTCGGTGACGGTCGCCCGCAGACGGCCGTCCGCGTGGTGCAGGTCGATCCAGATCCGGTCGGCGCCGGAGTGCTTCACGGCGTTGGTGAGCACCTCGCTCACGGCGAAGTACGCGGCCGACTCCACGGGCGCCTCCGCCCGCCCGGGCAGGTCCACGTTCACCTCGGTGACCACCGGCAACCGCAGCGCCAGCGCCCGTACGGCGTCGCCCAGTCCGCGCTCGGCCAGGACCGGCGGATGGATGCCGCGCACCAGCTCGCGTAGCTCGGACAGCGCCTCGACCGAGGACCTGCGGGCCTGCGCGATCAGCTCCTTGGCCTTGGCCGGGTCCTTGTCGAGGAGCGCCTCGATGGTGCCCAGGTCCATGCCGACCGCGACCAGCCGGGCCTGGGCACCGTCGTGCAGGTCCCGTTCGATGCGCCGCAGTTCGGCGGCGGAGGTGTCGACGGCATCGCGCCGCGTCTCGGTCAGGACCCGCACCCGCTCGGCCAGTGCGCGCTGGCCCGAGCCCAGCACGGCCTGGGTGAGCCGGAAGTGGACGTCCAGCAGCAGCGGGGTGAGGAAGTGCGCGAAGAAGAGGACGACCAGACCCAGGGCGGCGGCACCGAACGCCGACAGCTGCCCGGTGACCTCGACGAAGCCGTACCAGTACCCCTCGGGGAAGACCCGCCACAGCCCGGCCGCGAGGGCGAACCCCTCCAACGGGTACAGCCACAGCGCGGCCGGCAGCAGCGCGGTGAGGAACCCCGCCGTCATGTCGACCGGCAGCCACATCTGGTCCCGCCAGGTCGCCGGGTCGCGCAGCATCCCGAACGTGCGCGACCACGGATTGGCGTCCCTCGGCAGCGGCCGGTACGCCGGAGGTATCCGCACCCCGCCCCACTCCGCCGCGAGCACCCGCCGCCAGTTCGCGAACGCCCGCACCCCCTTCAGTACGTACGGCGTCGTGACGAGCCCGATCCCGATCGGGATGAGCGCCATGGACACCAGGGACAGGGTGAAGCACAGCACCGCCCCCGGCAGGGAGACCAGGGCGACCCCCAGCCCCCGCATCGCCGCGAGTACGAGGCCCCGCCCCTTCGTGCGCCCGTTGCCGCTCTTCATGTCGGTGGTCATGGCGTCAGTCTCGCCGAGCGGGGGTGCGGGGTCACTGGGCCGGAACACCCGCTCCAGGGGTGGTGCTACGTACACCTCGCACGCCTCAGCCCGTCCCCAGCACCTTCGCCTCCACCTCCGGGTCGAGGCCCGAGCTCGGCCGGTCCGGGCGCTGGGGCGCCACCCCGCCGACGTCCTGGAGCCACCGCCACGTGTCGGCCACGGTCTCTTCCACGGGCCGGCAGCTCAGCCCCGCCGCGACCGCCCGGGAGACGTCCCTGTTGTGCAGGGCGTCGTGCAGGTCACTGCCCGGCGGCACCCACACCGGCAGCTCGGTCCACGGCTGGATGCCCGCCCGGAGGATCACCTCCGGCTCGGTCCAGCGGAGTTCGGCCGCGCCGCCGGTGACCCGTGCGCAGGTGTCCAGCAGCTCGCCCATCGTGGTGTGCCCCTGCGGACTGACCAGGTTGTACGGCCCGCTCAGCTCCCGCTCCGACGCGTGCAGGACCCACTCGGCCAGGTCACGGACGTCCACGTACTGGAGGGCCAGCTCGCGCGGGCCCGGGGCCAGCACCGGGCCGCCGCGCGCCATCCGGCCCAGCCACCAGGGCAGCCGGCCGATGTTCTCGTACGGGCCGAGGATCAGCCCGGCCCGGACGAGCACCGACCGGTCCTCGCCGAAGGCGTCCAGCACGGCCAGTTCACCACCGCGCTTGTCCTGTGCGTACGCGGTCTGCTCCGCGTCGGCCGAGGCGCCCTCCACCAGCGGCGCGTCCTCGCCGTGCCCGGCGCTCCGGGGCCACGCGTACACCGAGCAGCTCGACACGTACACGTACCGACGGGCGCGGCCCCGCAGCAGCCGCGCCGCGTCCCGCACCGCCCGGGGCGCCGCTGACCAGGTGTCGACCACGACGTCCCACTCGCCCGGGTCCTCGGCGAGGGCGGCCGGACCGCCGGGCGTGCTGCGGTCGCCGAGCAGCGACCGCACGCCCGGCGGTGCCTCGTGCCGCCCCCGGTGGAAGACGGTCACCTCCCAGCCCCGCCCCAGGGCCGCCTCCACGACGGCCCGGCCCACGAACTCCGTACCACCCAGCATCAGAAGTCTCATGCCGTCGACCCTGCCCGCCGGGGCGGCGGGACGGAACGCGTGTCTGCCGTCAGCAGACGGGCGGGTACCGGCGGCTCAGCCACCCACGGGGGGCACGTACTTGTAGCCGACCCGGCGCACCGTGCGGATCGTGTCGCGGTGTTCGGCCCCCAGCTTGCGGCGCAGGCGGGCGATGTGGACGTCGACCGTACGGCCGTCGCCCACGTGCCCGTAGCCCCACACCGTGCCGACCAGCTGGTCGCGGGTGTGCACCCGGCCCGGATGCGCCACCAGGTGGGCCAGCAGCTCGAACTCCAGATACGTGAGATCGAGCGGCCGCCCGGCCACCTCGGCGGTGCGCTGCACGGTGTCGACCCGGATCGGCGGCTCGCCGCCCGGCTCGGGCCCCGCGGGGCCCGCGGTGTCGTGAAGGCCCGCGGGGCCTCCGGGACGGGCGGCCTGCGGCCGGTCCGGCACCGCCACCGGGAACGGCGGCTGCTGGTCGGCCGGGACGAGCACCAAAAAGCCGATCATCGGCGGCTGCCCGGGGAGCGTGGGCAGGGTGTGCTGCGGCGCCGGCAGCCAAGTGGCGCCCGGGGGCAGCAGATCCGCGACCGTCACCACCTCGTCCCGGTCGACGGCACGCAGCCGGTGCCGGGGCCCGGTGGCCGACGGGGAGTTGACGGGGGCGGCGGTGGACAGGGAACGAGTGGTCGCCATGAGAGGTCAGCTCTTTCGCGCGAGGAGTTCGTCGGGAGGATCGACGGCCGCGAGTTCGTGGTCGGGCTCGCCGAGGACGTACGCGGTTCGCGCTGGCCGAAGGCCGGGGTGTACGGCTTTAGAGGGCCGGCGCGTTCGTCGCGCGGCAACACACCCGGTCGAAGTCGTGGTCCTGACGGGACGGCCAGAAGGGCTCGAGGTCATGGCGACCCGTCGCGGTGTGCTTCTGGTAGCTGGCCATGGGGCCATTGAAGCAGACCGGTACCGGGTGCCGGGACCCTCCTCTCACACCTTGGACACCGACCGGGAGAGCGGACGGCCGGCCGGACGGAGGCCCACCCGGCCAACGCGAAGGGGCGCCCACCGCGAACGGTGGGCGCCCCTCGGGAGCCTTGTGGCGTCGGTCAGACCTGGCCGGCCTTCTCCAGCGCCGAGCAGCAGGTGTCGACGAGCAGGCGGGTCACCACGTACGGGTCGACGTTGGCGTTCGGACGGCGGTCCTCGATGTAGCCCTTGCCGTCCTTCTCGACCTGCCACGGGATACGGACCGAGGCGCCGCGGTTGGACACGCCGTAGGAGTACTCGTTCCACGGGGCGGTCTCGTGCAGACCGGTCAGGCGGTCGTCGATGCCGGCGCCGTAGTTCTTGACGTGGTCGAGGGGCTTGGAGCCCTCACCGAGCGACTCGCACGCGGTGATGATCGCGTCGTAGCCCTCGCGCATCGCCTTGGTGGAGAAGTTGGTGTGCGCACCGGCGCCGTTCCAGTCGCCCTTCACCGGCTTCGGGTCAAGCGTCGCCGCGACGTCGAAGTCCTCGGCGGTGCGGTAGAGCAGCCAGCGGGCCACCCACAGCTGGTCGGAGACCTCCAGCGGGGCGAGCGGGCCGACCTGGAACTCCCACTGGCCGGGCATGACCTCGGCGTTGATGCCGGAGATGCCCAGACCCGCCTTCAGGCAGTTCTCCAGGTGGGCCTCGACGACGTCACGGCCGAAGATCTCGTCGGCGCCGACACCGCAGTAGTAGCCGCCCTGCGGGGCCGGGAAGCCGCCCTTGGGGAAGCCGAGCGGGTAACCGTCCTTGAAGAAGGTGTACTCCTGCTCGATGCCGAAGATCGGCTCCTGGGCCGCGAACTTCTCGGCGACCTCGGCCAGCGCGGCACGGGTGTTGCTGGCGTGCGGGGTGAGGTCGATGTTCAGGACCTCGCACAGCACCAGGACGTCGTCGCCGCCGCGGATCGGGTCCGGGCAGGTGAAGACCGGCTTGAGCACGCAGTCCGAGGCGTGGCCCTCGGCCTGGTTGGTGGAGGACCCGTCGAAACCCCAGATGGGCAGCGCGTCGAGACCGGCGGGGGAGCCCGAGATGATCTTGGTCTTGGAACGCAGCTTGGCCGTCGGCTCGGTGCCGTCGATCCAGATGTACTCAGCCTTGAAGGTCACGGGCCACATCCTTCGGGGGTGTGTCTGGGCGCGTATCGCGGGTGCTTGCGGCGCTGCGGCACTGGGGCGCCGCGTCAATGCCCGGCAGCCTGTCAACAGGCGATTTCCCGGCCATTGCTCGAATGTGAACCCCGTGTTACCTGGTGTCGTTGTGCCCTACCTCACGTTGTGAGGGCGTTTGCCCCCGAGGGACGGGCTGGTCACCGGCTCCCCTCCGTCAAGCCGGTGACCAGAACCCGATGACCGGTGCCGCGTGGCCCGGACACGCCGGTCCTGCCGCTCCTGGCCGGGAGCGGCAGGACCGCTGACACGTACGAGGAGGCGGCCGAAAGGCGGGCCGCCGCCTCAGTGACTCACTCGTCCTCGTTCGCCCGGCGTCACCCCACCTTCTCGATCACGGCCCGGCGGATCAGGAACTTGCCGGGCTCACGGACCTGTTCGAAAGCCGCGTTGTTGAGCAGCACACAGCTGCCGGAGACCGAAGTGACCTCCACCGTCGTGGACTTGTCGTTGTCCAGGTTGGTGACCTTCAGCTTCGTGCCGGCCGGGAACTGGTTGCTGGACGCGGCGGGCGCACCACCCTCGCCGGAGAGCGTGACGGTGGAGCCGTTGCACACCTGCTGCCCGGAGGCCGCGGCGCCACCGCCGGGGTTCTCCGCGGGAGCGGACTGCGCGGGCTGCCCGGGGTTCTCCGCGGGGGCGGACTGGGCGGGCTGCGCGGGCGGGGTGGCCTGGGAGTCCTGAGCCGACTCCCCGGCCACGCAGCCCGACGCCTCCTGCTTCCGCTCGATCTCCGCGACGACCGCCTCGCGGTTGGCGATCCGCGCCTCGGACTGCGCGTCCGGGTTGGCCCGCTGGTCCGCGATGAACTTCTGGTTGTTGCCGAGGGCGGTGGCGAGACCCAGGCATACCGTCGACTCCGCCGCCGACTTGGGGGTCTGTGCGGCGTTCGACGTGCTCGCCATGACGAAGGCCCCGCCGCCCGCCACGGTCGCCGCGCTCACCAGCAGCGCGATCTTCTTCTTCGTACCGAGAGTTCTCCTGCGCGACATGCGCGCCTCCTGAGAGGTAGGGGAGCGTACGTCGCTATGTACGAGATACCGAACGAGGTTACTCAGCGGTTACAGGAGTCACTGACGTAACGTGCGTCACACGGAAACGAGATCTCTACCGGGAGAGGGCGCCCCGGACGGCCTCGTCGGTGCGCGCGACCACCGCCGTACCGTCGTCCGCGGTGATGATCGGCCGCTGGATCAGCTTGGGATGCTCGGCGAGGGCCTTGATCCACTGCTCCCGCGAACCGGCGTCCCTGGGCCACTCCTTGACGCCGAGTTCCTTGGCGGCGTCCTCCTGGGTGCGGGTGATGTCCCAGGGCTCCAGTCCGAGCCGGTCCAGCACGCCCCGGATCTCGTCCTCGCTCGGCACGTCCTCCAGGTAGCGGCGGACGGTGTAGTCGGCGCCCTCGGCGTCGAGCAGCTTCACGGCACTGCGGCACTTCGAACAGGCCGGGTTGATCCAGATCTCCATGGGCCTACGGTACGCCCTCCTGACGCCGGGGAGCGTGGGCCCGAAACCCGTTCTCCACTTGCGTCACGCCACCCCCGAAAGCCCTTGTGGCCAGGGCCTTTTGTCAGTGGTGGGCAGTAGAATAGAAGCAGTGTTCGAGGGTGGCGCCGGGATCGCCGAGGACTCCGGTGTGCCGCCCTGACCGCGACAGGAGGATGCCTGTGCCCGCTGCCGCACTCAAGCCGAAGCCGCTGCCCACCCAGTCCACCGCGAAGCGCCCCGTCCTGCTCGACCTGCCGTACGCGCCCCTGGAGAAGCGGCCGCTGCCGCCGGGCCGGCCGCGCGAGTGGTACGTCACGCACAACCGTCGCCTCAAGGCGATGCGCCTCGCCATCGCCCTGCTCGACTCCGGCGTCCACACGCCGAACCAGGCCCGCAACGAGACGATCCGCGACACGGCGGAACTGATCGGCGTACACCCGCCGTCGGACACGACGTGCCACATGGTGAGGGCGTTCATGCGCTACTCGCGCTGAGCTGACTGACCTGACCTGAGCTCAGCTGGGCCGGAGCGCCGGGTGCCCTTCTCCAGGGTGCCCGGCGCTCGTGTTCGACCCCCTTCAGCCCGCCGCCAGCTCCTTCTCCAGCGGCGTCCGGAAGCGTGGCGTGATCCTGGTCGTCCCCACCCACCCGCTCAGCCGCTCCGCTTCCTCCCCGATCGCCGCGAGCGCCTCCCGGCCCACCCCCTCCTCGTCGAGGATCCGCCAGACGATCTCCCCGCCGGGCCGCTGGGCCCACCCGCCGACCACGCGTCCGTTCCACCACACCGTCGGCCCGACGTTCCCGCTGCGGTCGAACAGCCGGGGCCGCAGCTCCGGCGCGAGATACCAGTCGCGCTGCTGCCACCCCATCGCCGTCGGGTCGAGGCCGGGCAGCAGCGCCGCCCAGGGCTCGCCGGGCGCGGCCACCTCGCCGAGGTCGCCGTCGGTCACCCATCCCGTGCCCCCGTCCAGCGACACCTGCTGCGCCCCGATCGCGGCCAGCGCCGCGCGGACCTCCGTCACGCGCCACCCCGTCCACCACTTCAGATCGGCCTCGGTCGCCGGACCGCACGCGGCGAGCCACCGTCTCAGCAACTCCGCCTGCGCCTGCGCCGGGTCCAGTTCGGGATGCTCGGGCGCGACGGCCCAGCGGAACTGGCTGGACGTCCAGGAGCCGAGCGGCCGGCCCCGTACGACCTTCCCCTCGACGCCCAGTACTCGCAGCAGCCGGGTCGAGACCGTGTGCAGGCCCTCGTAGCCCTTGCCGGCCGCGTACACGAACTGCTCCCGCAGACGCGGCTCGTCCTGGGCGAGTTCGGCCGCCGTGGCCTGCCCGCGCCGGGCGAGTGCCGCCAGCGCCGAATCCTCGACCTCCTTCAGCCAGGCCGCGTCCGGCGCCCCGGCCGCCGCCATGTCCTTGAGCAGCGCGGCCCGCTCCCGGGCGGCTACCGCCAGGCCGGTCGAGGCGTGCACGACGGCGGTCAGGGCGGTGGGGAACACGAACACCGTGTGCCGCATGCCGTGCATCCGCACCAGGGAACGGTCGTCGTACAGCGCGCGCCCGGTCTCCGTCACCGTCTCCGAGGGATCCGTGAGCCGCGCGCCCACGGCCAGGTACACCGTCGCCGGGTCCGTGCCGTGCAGGGCCACGAGCGAACCGGCGACCTCCTCGGGAGTCCCCGCCCGGGCCCGCCCCGCCAGCCGCTGCCGCAGCGCGAGCCGGGCCCGCCGCTCCGCCACCCCGATGTACCGCTGCGCCCTGCCCATGCGGCTTCCCTCCGTCACGTCCCTCCGACCCGACCAGCATCATCGCGAACCCCACTGACAATCGGGCCGTCACCCGCAACCGGACGTGCCGACCACGGCGGTGACGAACTCCCGCCGGTCACCGGGATGGTCACGGAACCACAGCCCCAACCGGTGCTCCGCCCCGGGAAGTTCCCAGTGGGTGAACCGGGCGCGCCGGGCCAGCGCCTCCGCGACGGCCCGCGTCACCGCAGGCGGGATGACCGCGTCCGTGCCCGGCACCGCGAGCACCGCCCGCCCCTCGTACCCCCGCAGGACGTCGAGCGCGGGCGACCCGCGCCAGCTTCCGGGCCGCCGGATGATCTCGCTGAACCGCCCGTCACCCGCACCGAACGGCACGTCCCACGCCTGCGCCGCGTACACCGCCGGCGCGCACAGCCCGAGTGCCGCCACGCGCTCCCCGTAGTGACGGGCGAGATCGGCCACCGTCTGGCCGCTCATGCTGAAGCCGACCAGGACCAGCGGCCCGTCCGCGCCCGCGCGGGCGTCGATGACGGACACGGCCTGCTCGAAGCGGCGGCGCAGGCTCAGCTCCCGCAGCAGGCCGGTGCTCTCCCCGTGCCCGGAGAAGTCGAAGGAGAGGGCGCGGCAGCCCTGGGCGGCGAACTCCTCCAGCAGCGGAACCAGCCGGTCCTTGCTGCCGTTGCCCGCGCCGTGCAGCAGGACGGCGGTCGCCCTGGCCGGCTCGCCCGGGCCGGTGCCACCGGACAGCCCGCTGAGTCGTTCACCGTCGACGGCATGCGTGAAGGGGATCAGCTCACTCATACGGCCATTCACTCACGCGCCCGGGGGCTGCTGACAGGCGGTCACACCGGGGCGATCACAGACCCGGCGCTCCCCACACCGGGAACCAGCGGCCCAGGTCCTGCTCGATCGGCAGGTCGTCGGCGAGCGCCGCCCGCACCTGGAGTTCCAGCGCGTGGTCACGCCGCTGTGCCTTTCCGGGCAGGGGCGCGAACGGGTAGAAGGTGCCGCGCTTGTAGAGGTAGACCAGCCCGAGCCGCCGGCCCGACCGGTCCCGGAACCCGGCCAGTGAGCACAGGAGTTGGGGGCCGAAGCCGTTGACCTCCATCTGGCTGTTCACGGCGTGCAGGTCCGTCACGAGCGGGGCCAGCTGGTCGGGGGCGCGGTGCGAGACCAGCCAGGAGTAGCCGTAGTCGTCCTGCCGCAGTTCCACCGGCGGGCCGTCGCGGTCGGTGTCCGCGTCCAGCAGTGCCTGCACCTCGCGGTGGGTCTGCTCGAAGGCCGCGCCCTCGACCGTGGCGAAGCACACCGCGCCCTGCCCGGTCGGGGTGAGGCCCGCCGCGGCCTCCAGGGTCACGGCCGCCGACGGCAGCGCGAAGAGCCGGTCGAGATCCGGCGCGACCGGCTTCGTGCGGCCGAGCAGAATGTCCAGCAGCCCCATGCCCCGCTCACACTCCTCCGGGTGCCGTCGCCTCGCCCAGCTCGGCGGAGATCCGGCCCAGCTGGTCGAGCCGCTGCTCCAGGCTCGGGTGGGTCGAGAAGAGCCGCGCGACACCGGGCTCACGGCCCAGCGCCGGCGTGAAGTAGAAGGCGTTGAAGGCCTGGGCCGTGCGCAGGTCCTTCGTCGGGATGCGCGCGATGTCCCCGGACACCTTGGTGAGGGCGGAGGCCAGCGCCGAGGGCCGGCCGGTGAGCAGCGCCGCCGCACGGTCCGCGGCCAGCTCCCGGTACCGGGACAGGGAGCGGATCAGCAGGAAGCTCAGCGCGTACACGGCCGCCGACACGCCCATCACCGCGGCGAAGACCACCGCCGTGTTCTGGTCCCGCCGGCCCCCGCCGAACAGCTGCGAGTAGAAGGCGAACCGCACGATCAGCCCGGCGAGCACCCCGAGGAACGAGGCGACCGTGATCACGGCGACGTCCTTGTGCGCCACATGCGACAGCTCGTGCGCGAGCACGCCCTCCAGCTCGGCCGGGTCCAGCCGCCTGAGCAGCCCGGTCGTCACACAGACCACGGCATGGTCGGGATTCCGCCCCGTAGCGAACGCGTTGGGCATGTCCATACGGGACACGGCCACCACCGGCTTGGGCATGTCCGCGATGGCGCACAGCCGGTCCACGACCCCGTGCAGCTCGGGATATTCCTCCCGCTCCACGACCCGCCCGTGCATCGCGAACAGCGCGACCCGGTCCGAGAACCAGTACTGCGCCCCGAGCACCGCCGCCGCGACCAGCACGACCAGCACCCACGACTTCAGCAGCACGATCAATGCCGCGACGAACCCCACGTACACCATCCCAAGCAGGAACAGCGTGATCCCCATACGGGTGGTCAACCGCCGGTCGCTCCGGAAGCGGCTGTGCATCTGCATCACCCCGCAGTCAGGCACTCGTCCCACTGCCAGTGTGCACCCGCCCCGGCCCATGAACGGGTCGCGATCACCCCCAGGCCGGGCAAAGGCGTCAGCCGTCCCGGGCCACCGCGTACCCGGGCACGGACGGCCACCGAACCGTCAGCACGACCGACTCCTCCTCGGCGAACCAGGAGTGATCGACCCCGCGCCCCCACACCACGTAGTCGCCCTGCCGCTCCAGCAGGACGCTGCGACCGGGAAGGTCCACCCGGAAGCGCCCGCTGATGAGAACCAGCAGTGCGGTCCGCTCCTCGCCCCGCACCCACCGCGACCGCTCGTCGCCGGCCGGGTGGACACCCCACTTGATCTCGACGGCCTCGCTGTGACGCGGATCGCCGACGTCCTTGAAGTGCCCGAGGAGCCACCCCCGGTCCAGCGCCGCGTCCTTGCCCGCGTTGCCCACGTACACACCGTCGTCCACGCGGCCGGACGCTAGCAGCTGCCTTGATCGGCCCGCGCTCTAGTACGGCGCCCGGAAGTTGATGTACCCGAGCAGCACGATCACCGCGGCCACGCAGCCGAGCACCACGGCCGTCGACACCCATGACGAGCGGGACCCGCGGCCGGACGACCGGTGGTCGGGCTCGGGGCGGAAGGGCACGGGCCCGGGCGGGTTGTGCTTCCAGCGCGCGGCGAGCATACGGGCCCGCGCCGAGGGCTCCTTGTGCTCGGCGCTGTCCGCCCATCCGAGGTCGAACTCGCGCTCCTGGCCGTCCTGTCCGTGCTCGGGCATCTCCCGCTCCACCCCCGTGTGGTCCTGCCAGCAGAATAGAACAGACGACCGCGCCTCCGCTGCCCGTACGGACGGCGGAGGCGCGGTCGTGATGCCTCGATCAGGCGTCGATCACACGTCGAAGTACAGCTCGAACTCGTGCGGGTGCGGACGCAGCTGCAGCGGCGCGATCTCGTTCGTGCGCTTGTAGTCGATCCACGTCTCGATCAGGTCCGGCGTGAACACGTCGCCCTGGAGGAGGAACTCGTGGTCGGCCTCGAGGGAGTCGAGGACGGCCGGGAGCGAGGTCGGGACCTGCGGGACGCCCGCGTGCTCCTCGGGGGCGAGCTCGTAGAGGTCCTTGTCGATCGGCTCGGCCGGCTCGATCTTGTTCTTGATGCCGTCCAGGCCGGCGAGCAGCAGCGCCGAGAACGCCAGGTACGGGTTGCCGGAGGAGTCGGGCGCGCGGAACTCGACGCGCTTGGCCTTCGGGTTGGAGCCCGTGATCGGGATACGCATGGCCGCGGAGCGGTTGCGCTGCGAGTAGACCAGGTTCACCGGCGCCTCGAAGCCCGGGACCAGGCGGTGGTACGAGTTCACCGTCGGGTTGGTGAAGGCCAGCAGCGACGGGGCGTGCTTGAGGATGCCGCCGATGTAGTAGCGGGCGGTGTCCGACAGGCCCGCGTAGCCGGCCTCGTCGTAGAAGAGCGGGGAGCCGCCCTGCCACAGCGACTGGTGGACGTGCATGCCCGAGCCGTTGTCACCGAAGATCGGCTTCGGCATGAAGGTCGCGGTCTTGCCGTTCTGCCACGCCACGTTCTTCACGATGTACTTGAAGAGCTGGAGGTCGTCGGCGGCGGCGAGCAGCGTGTTGAACTTGTAGTTGATCTCGGCCTGGCCGGCGGTGCCCACCTCGTGGTGCTGGCGCTCGACCTTCAGACCGGCCCGGTCCAGCTCCAGGGAGATCTGGGCACGCAGGTCGGCGAAGTGGTCGACCGGCGGGACCGGGAAGTAGCCGCCCTTGTAGCGGACCTTGTAACCACGGTTGTCCTCGACGGCACCGGTGTTCCAGGCGCCGGCCTCGGAGTCGATGTGGTAGAAGGACTCGTTCGCGCTGGTCGCGAAGCGGACGGAGTCGAAGACGTAGAACTCGGCCTCGGGACCGAAGTACGCGGTGTCGGCGATCCCGGTGGACGCGAGGTAGGCCTCGGCCTTCTTCGCCACGTTCCGCGGGTCACGGGAGTACTGCTCGCCCGTGATCGGGTCGTGGATGAAGAAGTTGATGTTCAGCGTCTTGTCACGGCGGAACGGGTCGACACGGGCGGTCGACAGGTCCGCGCGCAGCGCCATGTCGGACTCGTGGATGGCCTGGAAGCCGCGGATGGACGAGCCGTCGAAGGCCAGCTCCTCGTCCGCGTCGAACGCCTCAGCAGGCACCGTGAAGTGCTGCATCACGCCCGGCAGGTCGCAGAAGCGGACGTCGATGAACTTGACGTCCTCGTCCGCGATGAACTTCTTGGCCTCGTCGGCGTTCTGGAACATCCAGCTCCTCCTACTCCCGACCGTCCCGCCGGGGTGGTAGTTCGTTCGTGCGGCCAGTGCGGGTGGCACACGCTGACCTCGACCCTAGGGACGGGTGGTTTCTCGGGCGTGACTCATTTGTTTCGCACAAGTTAACCGGCTCGGCTTCCACCGTAGCCCCGACGCACCCCGCCGTGCCCTGGTCATTTCCGGGCGCAGTACCGTGGACGGGTGGACAACAGGCAAGCACTCGGATCGTGGCTTTCCGGGCCCCGCGCGGCGGCGGAAGAGGCCGGTGTCGACTTCGGATACCGGGGTGAGCAGCTCGGTCTGCCCGAGGAGGGGCCCGGCTCGATCGCCCGCCCGGGGCGGCGGCTCGGCGCCCTCGCCGTGGACTGGGGCCTGAGCCTCCTGATCGCATACGGTCTCATCACCCAGAGCTACAACGAAGCGGCCCAGATCTGGGCGCCGCTCATCATGTTCGCTCTGATGGTCCTCACGGTCGGTACGGTCGGCTTCACGCCGGGCAAGCGGCTCCTCGGCCTGCGGGTGCTCGCCCTGGACACCGGCCGGGTCAGCCCCTGGCGCGCCGTCCTGCGCACGGTCCTGCTCTTCCTCGCGATCCCCGCCCTGATCTGGGACCGCGACGGCCGGGGCCTCCACGACCGGCTGGCGGGCACGGTCGAGGTCCGCATCTGATCGAGCCGAGGACGCCGAGAGCCGAAGGCGAACGAAGAACCGAGGACGAACGGAAGGGGCGCCCGGAGTGGTCCGGGCGCCCCTTCGTGTATGTGGTGAGCGGGCTGTCAGCGCGCCTTCGGCCCGCCGCCCTTCGGCATCCGCATGCCCTTCGGCATCGGCCCCTTCGGCAGCGGCATGTTGCTCATCAGGTCGCCCAGGGCACGCAGCCGGTCGTTGGTGGCGGTGACCTGCGGGCCGGTCAGCACGCGCGGCAGCTTCAGCATGGTCGTGCGCAGCTTCTTCAGCTCGACCTGGCCCTCGCCCGTGCCCACGACCAGGTCGTGCACCGGGACGTCCGCGACGATGCGGTTCATCTTCTTCTTCTCGGCGGCGAGCAGGGACTTCACCCGGTTCGGGTTGCCCTCGGCGACCAGGACGATGCCGGCCTTGCCGACCGCGCGGTGCACCACGTCCTGGTTGCGGTTCATCGCCACCGCGGGGGTCGTCGTCCACCCCCGGCCGACGTTGTCGAGCACCGCCGCCGCGGCACCGGGCTGGCCCTCCATCTGCCCGAAGGCGGCCCGCTCGGCCCGGCGCCCGAACACGATCGCCGACGCGAGGAAGGCGAGCAGGAGGCCCAGGATGCCGAGATAGATGGGGTGACCGATCAAGAAGCCGATCGCGAGGAAGACACCGAAGGTGACGATTCCGACTGCCGCGAGTACAAGACCGATCTTCTTGTCGGCCTTGCGGGTCATCTTGTAGGTCAGGGCGATCTGCTTCAGTCGCCCGGGGTTCGCAGCGTCCGCTGCAGGTTCCTTCCTCGCCATGCCACGAAGTCTACGTGGCCCCACAAGCGCCTACGACGGCAGTGTCCGCGGGGAGACTCGCGGGGGAGGGGAGCGGGCTCAGGGGTGGACGGAGAGGGACCGGGAGACGGACTGCTCGAGGACGCGCTGCGCCTCGACCCGGTCCTTGGCGCGACGGCGGTCCTCCAGCACGGAGGTCCAGGCGTTGCGGCGGGCGGTGCGCTGACCGCTGCTCAGCAGCAGCGACTCGACGGCACGCAGGGCGGTGGTGAAGGACGGAATCGCGGTGGCGCGAACGGGCGCGGCCTGCATGGGTCAGGTCCCCCCTCGGGAGCGGTGTACGTGCTGTGAGTTCAGCGTCACTGATTGGTGTTACCAGGGCGTGTCCGACCGGTCAAACACCCATGAAGCCCCGGCGGGGATCCGTGGAACGCCGACGCGGCCCTGACATACGCCCTCATCTGCGAGGACGGTCAGGACCGCGTCATATCGGCCGCTACCGGCGGGTAGTCTCTTGTGCGCGAATTCACACGCTTGGCTCGCCCTGTGGCGGGAAGGGCGGTGATGGTTCGTCAGACGGCCTGGGCCGCGATGCCCGCGTCCCGCTGCTCCATGGCCATCCGGTAGAGCCGCCCGGCACGGTACGAGGACCGCACCAGCGGGCCCGACATCACACCGGAGAAGCCGATCTGCTCGGCCTCCTCCTGCAGCTCCACGAACTCCTGCGGCTTGACCCAGCGCTCCACCGGGTGGTGGCGCACGGAGGGCCGCAGGTACTGCGTGATGGTGACCAGCTCGCAGCCCGCGTCGTGCAACTGCTTCAGCGCCTCGCTGACCTCCTCGCGGGTCTCGCCCATGCCGAGGATGAGGTTCGACTTGGTGACCAGGCCGTAGTCGCGGGCCTCGGTGATGACCTTCAGGGAGCGCTCGTAGCGGAAGCCGGGGCGGATCCGCTTGAAGATCCGCGGGACCGTCTCGACGTTGTGCGCGAAGACCTCGGGGCGGGAGGAGAAGACCTCCTCGAGCTGCTCCGGGACGGCGTTGAAGTCGGGCGCGAGCAGCTCGACCTTCGTCCGGCCGGCCTCGCGGCCCGCCGTCTGCTGGTGGATCTGGCGGACCGTCTCCGCGTACAGCCAGGCGCCGCCGTCCTCCAGGTCGTCGCGGGCGACGCCGGTGATCGTGGCGTAGTTCAGGTCCATGGTGACCACGGACTCACCCACGCGGCGCGGCTCGTCGCGGTCGAGCGCCTCGGGCTTGCCGGTGTCGATCTGGCAGAAGTCGCAGCGCCGGGTGCACTGGTCGCCGCCGATGAGGAAGGTGGCCTCGCGGTCCTCCCAGCACTCGTAGATGTTGGGGCAGCCGGCTTCCTGGCAGACCGTGTGCAGGCCCTCGCTCTTCACGAGGTTCTGCATCTTGGTGTACTCGGGACCCATTTTCGCCCGGGTCTTGATCCACTCGGGCTTGCGCTCGATGGGGGTCTGGCTGTTGCGGACCTCCAGGCGCAGCATCTTGCGTCCGTCGGGTGCGACTGCGGACACGACCGGCTCCCTAGCGATTGATTCTTCGGCGCCCTCAAGGGTACGCCCGTTGATTTGAATGCCTGTGTGGGTGCCAGCCCCTCCACAGCCCGTTTTATGCCGCCGGGGTCTTCTCGATCTCCCGCGGCTTCAGTTCCGCGTTCTCCAGGACGTCCCGCAGGTGGCGCTCGACGACCGGCAGAACCTCCTCGATCGTCACGTCGCGGCCCAGTTCGTTCGCCAGCGAGGCGACACCCGCGTCGCGGATGCCGCACGGGATGATCCGGTCGAACCACTTGTTGTCGGGGTTCACGTTGAGCGCGAAGCCGTGCATGGTGACGCCCTTGGCCACGCGGATGCCGATCGCGGCGATCTTGCGGTCCTCCCGGCGCTGGCCCGCGTTGGACGGCGCGTACTCCGGGCCGTTCATCCGCGGGTCGAACTCCTCGTCGTGCAGACGCGGGTCGAAGTCCAGGGCCAGCCCGCCGAGCGCGGGGCGCTGCGCGACCGGGTCGCCGAGCACCCACACCCCGCTGCGGCCCTCGACCCGGGTGGTCTCCAGGCCGAACTCCGCGCAGGTGCGGATCAGGGCCTCTTCGAGGCGGCGTACGTGGGCCACGACGTCCACGGGGCGCGGAAGCTTCTGGATCGGGTAGCCCACCAGCTGGCCGGGCCCGTGCCAGGTGATCTTGCCGCCGCGGTCCACGTCGATGACCGGCGTGCCGTCGAGGGGCCGCTCGTCGTCCGCCGTGCGCCGACCCGCCGTGTAGACCGGGGGGTGCTCCAGGAGCAGCACGGTGTCGGGGACCTCGTCCGCGAAGCGCGCCGCGTGCACCCGGCGCTGTTCGTCCCACGCCTCCTGGTACTCGACGGCCTCGTCACCGAACCCCATGCGGACGAACCGCAACTCACTCACGGCAAGCGCCTCCCTAGGACGGGTGTGTCAGGCACGTATCGCGCCCAAGCCACTGTACGTCCGGCCCGGACACGTCAGTCCTGGGGTCAATCCTCACACGATCGGATGAATGTCCGCGAAAATGTGTGATGGGGTGTTTACTCTCCGCTACATTCGCGCCGTCCAGCAAGCCATAAGGCCTGCTCACAGGCAATCCGGAAGATCACCCACACCGGAAGGCAGGAGACCGCACCGCACCATGACGGAACGACCCGCGCAGCGCACCCCCAACCGACAGCTCGCCGCGCTCATCGCAGAAGCGGGGTTCTCCAACGCGGGTCTCGCCCGTCGCGTGGACCAGCTCGGTCTCGAACACGGGCTCGATCTGAGATACGACAAGACATCCGTCACCCGGTGGCTGCGCGGCCAGCAGCCCAGGGGCACCACGCCCGCGCTGATCGCCGAGGTCTTCACCCGGCGCCTGGGCCGCCGTCTCACCGCCCAGGACCTCGGCCTGGACGCCTGCGCGCCCGTGTACGCGGGGCTGGAGTTCGCCGCCACCCCCGAGGAGGCCGTCGACATCGTCAGCGGGCTGTGGCGCAAGGACTCCGGCAGCCACGCCGAGCTGCGCAAGATCGCCTTCACCCCGGCCGGGCTCGTCGTGCCGAGCCGGGACTGGCTGATCGGCCGCGCGGACGAGAAGGTGGCCCGGGGCGAGCCGCCCGCCGCCCGCATCCCGGCGCAGGGCCGCGCCGCCCTCCGCCCGGCGGCCGACCAGGGCGTGCCGTCCCTGCCCCGCCAGCGCGGGCAGGCCGACCGCGGCCCCGGCCAGAAGGTGACCGCCGGCGACATCGCCGCCCTGCGCTCGGTCGGCGAGCTGTTCCGCACCCTCGACGACGCCTACGGCGGCGGGCACGCCCGCCAGGCCCTCGTGCGCTATCTGGAGCACGAGTGCGAGCCCATGCTGCGCGGCACCTACGGCGAGCAGACCGGCCGCCGGCTGTTCGCCGCGGCCGCCGACCTGACCCGGCTCGCGGGCTGGACGTCGTACGACATCGCCGCGCACGGACTCGCCCAGCGCTACTTCGTGCAGGCGCTCCGGCTCGCCCAGGCGGCCGGGGACCGGACGTACGGGGCGTACGTGCTGGTCACGATGAGCCGGCAGGCCGTCTACCTCGGGCACGGGCGGGAGGCGGTGCAGCTCGCGCGCGTGGCCCAGCAGGGCGTCGGCACCTCGGCCCCGCCGGTCGTGCAGGCGCTGCTGCACGCCTCCGAGGCCCGCGGGCACGGCGTCCTCGGCGAGGTACGGGCCTGCACGGCGGCACTGGTGCGCGCCGAGCGCGCCCTGGAGACGGCCCGGATCGGGGACGACGTCCCGCACTGGGCCAAGTTCTTCGACGAGGCGCAGCTGGCCGACGAGTTCGGGCACTGCCACCGCGACCTTCAGCAGTTCCGCGCCGCCGCCCAGCACGCGGAACGCTCACTCCAGCTCCGCGCCCCGTCCTACGCCCGCAGCCGCCTGTTCTGCCGCGTCGTCCTCGCCACCGCACGCCTGGGCCTCGGCGAACTCGACCAGGCCTGCCAGCTCGCCGCGGAGGCGGCGGGCCAGGCGGCGGAGATGCGCTCGGTGCGGGCGGTGGAGTACGTGAGGGACTTCGAGCGACGACTGGAGCCGTACAAGGACGCGGCACCGGTGCGCACTTACCGCGACAAGGTAGCGGCCTTGGGGTGAGGTTCCTGGGGCGCGGGGCTGTGTCGATGTGCGGCTCCGCCGCGTGGGCGCGAACAACCCCCACGCACCCGCACCCGACAAACCACCTACGCAGCCCGGGGCACAGTCGGCACAGGATCGGCAACATGCATCGACCGCCCCGCCCCCAAGTCCGCCAGAATCGCCGCCGACGCCCGATGCCCGGAGTGCAAGGCGCCCTGGACCGTACTGGTGTCCCGGTGATCCCCACACACGTACAGCCCCGCGAGCAACCGCACCGGCCGCCGCAGATCATGCGGCGGCCGCATCGCCGGCACCGCCTCCGCCGTGTGATGCACGGCCAACGTCTCCCACCGCGCCGTCGACACCCCGTACAGCCGCGCCAGATGCATCCGCACGGCCGTGTCGACGTCCCCCGGCGGACGCCCCAGCACCGTCGAGGACACCAGCGCCCGCCCCGCCGGAGCACGGGACGGATCGACCCGGCTGACCACGGCCGTGTGCGCGACCGGCCCACCCAGGTCCGCGTCGAGCAACAGCGACGCCCCCGTCCCCGGCGGCTCGTCGGTCGTGTGGTGCACCACCGTCACCGGATGGAAATCCGGCACCCGCAACCCGGGCAACAGCTCGGCCGCGGCCCTGGCGTCCGTCGCCACCAGCACCGCCCGGCAGCGGATCTCACCGTGCTCGGCGGTGGTCACCGAGGTCGTGGAGACGGAGGTGACGCGCACGCCGGTGCGCACGGTGCCCGGCGGCAGCGTGCTCGCGAGCAGCTGCGGCAGGGCCTCGGCGCCGCCCTCCGGCAGACACAGCCGGCCACCCGCGAAGGCGCGCAGCGCGAGGTCCGCGCACCGGCTGGACGTCGTCAGGTCCGGGTCGCACAGCAGGGCGGCGAGCAGCGGACGCAGGAAGCCGTCGATCGTACGGGCCGGCAGCCCGCGGGCCGCCAGGGCCTCACCGGCGGGCAGCTCCGGGCGGGCCAGCAGCCGTTCGGCCGGTGTGCCCGCCAGCCGCGTCAGGGCGGCACCCAGGCGGGCCTGGTCGACGGCCGTGCCCAGCGGCGCACCGGACCGGCTCCGGGGCACGGAGACCTGCCGGCCGGGCACCGCCACCGGCCTCCTGGGCGGCCTCGGCGCGGACGTCGACCGGGGAGCACTCGCCAGGGCGCGCACCGCGTGCAGTGCGCCCCGTGCGCCCCCTGCGCCCGTCTGGACGCCCGCGCGATGGTGGCGGCCGTCGCCGTGCAGCAGGACACCGGGCGCGAAGGGGCGCAGCACGAGGGCACCGAGGCCGGGTGTCAGCCGTAGTTCGGGGTATGCCGTGGACAGCAACTGGCCGACTCTGTCGAGCCGGAAGCCGTCGACCTTCTCCGTCGCCATGCGGCCGCCGATCGCGTGGGCGGCCTCCAGGACCATGGTCGTCACTCCTGCGCTGGTCAGCCGGTGCGCGGCCGAGAGTCCGGCGACCCCGGCCCCCACGACGACCACGTCCGCCTGGTAAGCGGGCTCAAGCACGTGCCCCTCCTCGAGGTTGCGCGGGCGCTGGAGACGTCATGCCCTCAACAGGCCCCAGGGATACGCGAGTTCTGGTCGAGGGTAGGGCCGTGATCGGTCATGGGGAGTCGCGCATCGACAGGGCACGGTCGCACAGTGGTCGCATATGGAGACCTTGTGGGCATGAAGTGGTCACACGGGGCTGGTGTGCGGCGCGAAGGGCTGTCTCGGAACGATCGGTGGGCGCTCTCCAGGTCCCTCACAACGCCGCCCGGATCGCCTCCTCGATCTCCGGGAAGGCGAACCGGAACCCCGACTCCAGCAGTCGCGTCGGCAGGACCCGGGCGCTGCCGAGCACATCCCCGGCCATCTCGCCGAGCACGGCCCGCAGTACGGGCGCGGGCACCGCGAACAGCGTCGGGCGGTGCAGCACGCGCCCCATCGCCGCCGTGATCTCACGGTTCGTCAGGGGGTTCGGGGCGGTGATGTTGAACGGCCCGGACAGGCCGTCGGTGTCGATGAGATGCCGGATCGCGGCGACCTCGTCGTGCAGCGCGACGAACGACCAGTACTGCCGCCCGTCGCCCATCCGCCCGCCGAGCCCGGCCCGGAACAGCGGGAACAGCCGCCCCCACGCACCGCCCTCGCGGGACACGACCAGCCCGGTCCGGGTGAACACCGTCCGGACACCGGCCTGCTGGGCGGGGGCTGTCGCGGCCTCCCACTCCACGCACAGTTCGGGCAGGAACCCCTCGCCCGCCGGCGCGCTCTCGTCCACGGTCCGGTCCCCGGTCTCGCCGTAGTAGCCCATGGCGCTGCCGTTCACGAAGACCCGCGGCCGGTCCTTCTCGTCCAGCGAGGCGACCGCGCGGGCGAGCGCCGCCGTGCCGTTCACCCTGCTGTCGCGGATCCGCTGTTTGTAGGCGTCCGTCCAGCGGCGGTTGCCGACCCCCGCACCGGCCAGGTTCACCACCGCGTCGCACCCCGCGAGCCCGGCCGCGTCCACGCGCCCGCCCTCGGGGTCCCAGCGGACCTCGTCCGCGGCCCGGGGCGTACGGCGCACCAGGCGCACCACTTCGTGCCCGTCCGCGGTCAGGGAGCGCACCAGGGCGCCGCCGATGAGACCGGACGCACCGGCCACTGCGATTCGTGAGCCTTCCATGGGCCCATCCTGCCCGCCGGTGACGTAAATCCGCCGTACGGCCACCGGCCCTCACCGTAAGGTGGCGCCATGTCCGAGCCCCGCCGACTCCGTATCCGCGTCGCCGTGCCCGATGACGACGAAGGGCTGGCTCTGCTGGACCGCCTCGCCTGGTCGCACCTGCACGCGGTGATGCCCCGGCCGCAGCCGCCGTACCCGCCGTTCTTCACCGACCGGCACGCCCCCGAGGACTGCCTGGTCGCCGAACTCGGTGACCGCTTGGCGGGCTACCTGCGTACCGGCTTCCCGACGCCGGTCGAAGCGAACAGGCACGTGCGGCAGGTGCAGGGCCTCGCCGTCGCGCAGGAGGCACGCGGCCGGGGTGTCGGGCGGGCGCTGGTCCGGGCCGCCGTCGACGAGGCCCGCCGGCGCGGTGCCCGCCGCCTCACCCTGCGCGTCCTCGCCCACAACACCCCGGCCCGCAAGCTCTACGAGGCGGAGGGATTCGTGGTGGAGGGGGTCCTGCCCGAGGAGTTCCTGCTCGACGGGCAGTACGTGGACGACGTACTGATGGGACGCTCCCTCTGAGCGGGAGCTACGACTCGGCCAGCTCGCCCGTGTCCACCGGTGCCGTCGCGTTCGCCGCGCGCTCGGCGTCGGAGGAGACCTCGGCCGCCGTCAGCACGTAGCCCGTCTCGGCGTCCGAGGTGGAGCGGGCGAAGACCACGCCGAAGACCCGGCCGTCCGTGGTGAGGAGCGGGCCGCCGGAGTTGCCGGGGCGGACCGTGGAGCGGATCGAGTAGATCTCGCGGGTGACGGTGTCGTCGTTGTAGATGTTCTGGCCCGTCGCCCGGACCCGGTTCGCGACCGTCGCCGCCTGGAGGTTCAGGTCGCCGTCCTGCGGATAGCCCGCGACGACCGCCGAGTCGCCGCGCTCGGCGTTGTCGTCGAACCGCAGCACGGGCGCCTTGAGCCCCGGCACGTACAGCACGGCCACGTCCTTCTGCGGGTCGAAGAGCACCACCCGTGCCTCGTACGTCCGGCCGACCCCGCCGATCTGCACGGTCGGCTCGTCGATGCCGGCCACCACGTGGGCGTTGGTCATCACGTGCTCCCGCGCGTACACGAACCCGCTGCCCTCGCGGCCCTGGGTGCCCGCGACGCCCTCGACCTTGACCGTGCTCAGCTTGGCCGCGTTCGTGGCGGCCGCCGTGACGCTGTCGCCGGAGGGCTCGGCCACCTCGGCGGTCGACTCGTTCTCGAACGGGTTGAAGACCTGCGGGAATCCCGCCTGGGTCAGCGCGGACGTGGCCTCCGAGAACCAGGCAGGGGTGGTGTCCGGCATCGTCCGCTGCACGGCGCCGAGCAGTCGGGAGTCCCGGATCGCCGAGGTGACCAGCGGCGACGAGGACGCGCCCAGGACGCTCGCGGCCACCCACGCCACGATCAGGACCGCGACCGAGTTGGCCACGGCCCCGCCGATCCCGTCCGCCACCCTGAGCGGCCCGCGGTCCAGCTCCCGCCGCAGCCTGAGCGCGAGGCGCCCCGCCAGTTCGTGCCCCACCACCGCCGGGAGCAGCACCGTGAACACCGCCGTCACCGTCGCGCGCGTCGTACCCGGCGGCACCAGGTCCATCACCCACGGCAGGATCCACACGCCGACGACCGCACCGCCCACGAAACCCGCCAGCGACACACAGCCGGCCACCAGCCCGCGCCGGTAGCCGGATGCCGCGTAGGCCAGGACGACCAGCAACAGCAGGATGTCGAGCAGGTCCACGCACGCCTTCTTTCTCTCGGAACCTCTTAATACGTGGGGGAAGGGCCCGGTGATCAGTCACACGCGCGTGGATGATCAGAACCGGCCACGCGCGCGTGCACTCGGAAAAACGTCGCGGACCGTGACGATGGTTCCACCGGGTGGCACATCACACATCGCGGACGGACCGGATCAGGCCGACAGTGGGTCCATGCGTGTCTTCCGGAGGCGGCGGGGTGCGCGTAGGCACCGCGCCGCCGGGACACCCGGCATAGCCGGCATGCCGCGCACGGCCCGGGTGCTGCTCGGCTGCCTGCCGGGCGTCGCCGTCGTCGTGGCGCTGGTGCTGTGCGCCCACGGCGTGGAGAACGCCGCCGAGACCAGCGCCCGCCCGGCCACGCACCGCCCCGCCACGCCCACGCGCTACGCCGCTCCGCGCCCGCACATCGTGCCGAGATCACAATGGCTGGGCGACGCCGCCCGCAAGCAGCCCCGCCCGCGCTACGACGACCGGGTCGCCGCCGTCTTCATCCACCACACCGACTCGCCCAACGGCTACGACTGCGCCGACGCGCCCCGCATCCTCCGGGACCTGTACACCGGCCAGACCGGCACCCGCGACTGGGACGACATCGGCTACAACTTCGTCGTCGACCGCTGCGGCACCATCTACGAGGGCCGCGCCGGCGGCGTCGAGCGGGCCGTCACCGGCGCCCACACCCAGGGCTTCAACCACCGCACCACCGGCATCGCCGCCCTCGGCACCTTCACCGCGGGCATGCCCGTGCCCCGGGCGATGATCCACGCCATCGCCGCGCTGTCCGCCTGGAAGCTGGGCCTGACCGGCACCGACCCGCGGGCGACCGTCCGCCTGGTCTCCAGCAACGGCCTGAGCCGGTACGCGGCCGGCACCGCCGCCGAGCTGCCCGCCCTGGCCGGCCACAACGACGGCTACATGACCAGCTGCCCGGGCGCCGCCCTGCACGCCAGGCTGCCGCAGATCAGGCAGCTGGCCGCCCGGTTGCAGGGCCGGCCGGCCGGACCACAGGAAGGCCACAGCCGGCGCGCAGCGTCCTCGGATCCCGGCGCCCTACCGTCGTCCCCACAGCCAGCCGACCGGAGGTGGGGATCATGAACAGCAGCCGCTCGAAGGACCCGGCGGCGCGCGCCCGGACCGGGGTGTCGCGCGGCCCCTGGGCGGTGCTCTGCGCGGTCGCGACCGTCGTCCTGGGCCCGGCCGCGGCCACCGCGTCCACCCTCGACCAGGCCAACGCCGCCCCGCTGTACCACGCGGTCGAGGCGGACCGGACGCACGCGTACCTGCCGTCCGAGACGAGCCGCCGCCGGGCCGCCTGACTCAGCCCCTGAAGCGCTCCCACAGCTTGGGATAGCGCTCGGCGAGCAGGTCCTCGTTCTCGAAGTCGAGCGGGGTGCCCTCCGGTTCCGGGGGCGCGGGCGGGATCTCCAGGTCGGGGGCGACCATGCCGGTGAGCTGCTCGTAGGCCTCGTCCGCCGCGTAGCCGAGTTCCTCGCCGTCGCCGTCGATCTCCTCGTCGAAGTCGTCCAGCAGATCGGCGAGCGAGTCCGGGTCGTGCACGGCGCCCTCGAAGACATGGCGGCCCTGGCCGATCAGCCAGCACCGGAAGAAGTCGAAGGCGTCGTCGCTCGCCCCGTCGAGCAGCACCCAGGCGGCGCCCCACAGGTCCCAGCGGTAGGCGCGGTTGTAGCGGGACTCGAAGTGCCGGGCGAAGTCCAGGACCGAGTCCGGGTCCAGCTGCGCGAGCCGCTCCACGAGCAGGTCGGCCTGCTCTTCCGGGTCGCCCTCGGCGGCCTCCCGGGCGTCGTCCACCAGCTCCCAGAACTCCGTCTCGTCCATCACGGGTCCAGCATCGGCCCTGGGGCACAGGGGCGCACCCGGAGTGCGCGGGATCGTTATACGCCGTCCCGGGGGTGGTACAGCCCGGCCAGCCGCAGCGCGTCCCCGGCGAACCGCTCGCGCAGGCTCTCCGGCGCCAGTACCTCCACCTCCGGTCCCAGCGCCGTCAGCTGGGTGTGGGCGACCTCCTCGGACTCCACCGGCAGTGCCACCGTCACCCAGCCGTCGCCGTCCGGGCCCTCCGCGTCCGCCAGGGCCTCACGGGCGGACAGCGAGTCGAGGGCGTGCGGCAGTCTGCGCACACCCTCCGGGGACAGTCGCACCACGACCCGCGCCCGCAGGATGGACCGCGCGAACTGCTCCGCCCGTTCCTCCCAGAAGGCCGGCAGGTCGAACTCCGGCTCCCGCTCGAAACGCTCCTCGCCCGTGTCCACCGCCGTGAACCGGTCGATCCGGTACACCCGGAAGGACCCGCCCCCGGCCACTCGTGCGCACAGGTACCAGACGCCCGCCTTCAGCACGAGCCCGTACGGTTCCAGCTCCCGGTCGACCTCGTCCGCACCGCGCCGGTAGCGCGCGGTGATCCGCCGGTCGTCCCACACCGCGTCGGCGACCGCCGGCAGCAGCACGGGCGTCTCCGGCTCCTTGAACCAGTTCGGCGCGTCCAGATGGAACCGCTGCGCCGCCGTCCTCGACGCGTCCCGCAGGGAGGGCAGCAGCGCCGCCGACACCTTCAGCTGAGCGGCCGAGGCGGCGTCCTCCAGGCCCATCTCGCGCAGCGCCCCCGGCACCCCGGACAGGAACAGCGCCTCCGCCTCGCTGCGGTGCAGCCCGGTCAGCCGCGTACGGTACCCGCCGACCAGCCGGTACCCGCCGACCCGGCCCCGGTCCGCGTACACCGGCACACCCGCCTCCGACAGCGCCTGGGCGTCCCGGGTGACCGTCCGCTCCGAGACCTCCAGCTCCCGGGCGAGCTCGGCGGCCGTCATGGAGGGCCGGGACTGGAGCAGCAGCACCATCTTGATGAGCCGGGCAGCGCGCATGGAGCACATCATGCAGCAGGAGGCCCCCGCAGACAGCGGGAGCCTCCTGCCGAACAGCCCTTACAGGCCGTGCAGGCCTTACAGGCCGTACTTCGCGCGTGCTTCCTTCACGGCCGTCGCCTTGACCTCGCCGCGCCGGGCGAGCTGGGCCAGGGCCGCGACGACGATCGACTCCGCGTCCACCCCGAAGTGGCGGCGGGCCGCCTCACGGGTGTCCGAGAGGCCGAAGCCGTCGGCACCCAGCGAGGACCAGTCCTGCTCGACCCACTGCGCGATCTGGTCCGGGACCTGGCGCATGTAGTCGGAGACCGCCAGCACCGGGCCCTCGGCGCCCTGCAGCGCCTGCCGGACGAAGGGGATCCGCTCCTCGCCGCGCAGCAGCGCCTCGTCCGCCTCCAGCGCGTCCCGGCGCAGCTCGCTCCAGGACGTCGCCGACCACACGTCGGCCGCCACGCCCCACTCCTCGGCGAGCAGCCGCTGCGCCTCGATCGCCCAGTGGATCGCCGTACCGGAGCCGAGCAGCTGGATCCGCGGTGCGTTGGCCGGGGGCGTGATGCCCGCCGACTCCGCCGTGTTGAAGCGGTACAGGCCCTTGACGATGCCCTCGTCGATGCCGTCGACGGACGGCTTCGCGGGCTGCGGCAGCGGCTCGTTGTAGACGGTCAGGTAGTAGAAGACGTTCTGGTCCTCGCCCGGGGCCGCCTCGCCGTACATCCGGCGCAGACCGTCCTTGACGATGGCCGCGACCTCGTACGCGAACGCCGGGTCGTACGTCAGCGCCGCCGGGTTGGTCGCGGCGATGACGGGGGAGTGGCCGTCGGCGTGCTGCAGGCCCTCGCCCGTCAGGGTCGTGCGGCCCGCCGTGGCGCCGACGAGGAAGCCGCGGCCGAGCTGGTCGCCGAGCTGCCACATCTGGTCGGCCGTGCGCTGCCAGCCGAACATCGAGTAGAAGATGTAGAACGGGATCATCGTCTCGCCGTGCGTCGCGTACGACGTCGAAGCGGCGATGAAGTCGGCCATCGAACCGGCCTCGGTGATCCCCTCGTTGAGGATCTGGCCGTTCTGGGCCTCCTTGTAGTACATCAGCTGGTCGCGGTCGACCGGCTCGTACGTCTGGCCCTTCGGCGAGTAGATGCCGAGCGAGGGGAAGAGCGACTCCATACCGAAGGTGCGCGCCTCGTCCGGGACGATCGGCACCCAGCGCTTGCCCGTTTCCTTGTCGCGGACCAGGTCCTTGACCAGGCGGACGAACGCCATGGTGGTGGCCACGTTCTGGGAGCCGGAGCCCTTGTCGAAGGAGGCGAACGCCTTCTCCGCCGGGGCGGGCAGCGGCGCGACCGGGTGCACACGCCGGGCCGGGGCCGGACCGCCGAGGGCGGCACGCCGCTCCTGGAGGTAGCGGACCTCGGGGGAGTCGGCGCCCGGGTGGCCGTAGGGCACCACGCCGTCGACGAAGTCGCTGTCCTTGATCGGCAGGCCGAGCAGGTCGCGCATGTTCTTGAACTCGTCCACCGTCAGCTTCTTCATCTGGTGGTTGGCGTTCTTCGACGCGAAGCCCTCGCCCAGGGTGTGGCCCTTGACCGTCTGGGCCAGGATCACGGTCGGCGCGCCCTTGTGCTCGACGGCCGCCTTGTACGCGGCGTACACCTTGCGGGCCTCGTGACCACCGCGCGAGAGGTGGAAACACTCGAGGATCTTGTCGTCGCTCAGCAGCTTCGCCATCTCCGCCAGCGCCGGGTCGGCGCCGAAGAAGTCCTGGCGGATGTAGGCCGCGTCACGGGTCTGGTACGTCTGGATCTGCGCGTCCGGTACCTGGCGCAGACGGCGCACCAGCGCGCCCGTGGTGTCGAGCTGGAACAGCTCGTCCCAGGCCGTGCCCCACAGCGTCTTGACGACGTTCCAGCCGGCGCCGCGGAACTGGGCCTCCAGCTCCTGCACGATCTTGAAGTTGGCGCGGACCGGGCCGTCGAGGCGCTGCAGGTTGCAGTTGATGACGAACGTGAGGTTGTCCAGTTCCTCACGGGCCGCCAGCGCGAGTGCCGCCGTCGACTCGGGCTCGTCCATCTCGCCGTCGCCGAGGAACGCCCACACGTGCGAGGCGGAGGTGTCCTTGATGCCGCGGTTGGTGAGGTAGCGGTTGAAGCGCGCCTGGTAGATGGCGGAGAGCGGGCCCAGACCCATGGAGACGGTCGGGAACTCCCACAGCCAGGGCAGGCGGCGCGGGTGCGGGTAGGAGGGCAGGCCGTTGCCGCCCGCCTCGCGGCGGAAGTTGTCGAGCTGCTGCTCGTTCAGCCGGCCGTCGAGGAACGCGCGGGCGTAGATGCCGGGGGAGGCGTGGCCCTGGATGTAGAGCTGGTCGCCGGAGCCGTCGGCCTCTTTGCCCTTGAAGAAGTGGTTGAAGCCGGTCTCGTACAGCCAGGCCGCGGAGGCGAAGGTGGCGATGTGGCCGCCGACGCCGTACTTGCTGCCGCGGGTGACCATCGCGGCCGCGTTCCAGCGGTTCCACGCGGTGATCCGCTGCTCCATCGCCTCGTCACCGGGCACGGCGGGCTCGGCGGCCGTGGGGATGGAGTTGACGTAGTCGGTCTCCAGGAGCTTCGGCAGCGCGATACCGGCGCCCTCGGCGCGCTCCAGCGTGCGGCGCATCAGGTAAGCGGCACGATGCGGCCCGGCCGCCTCGGCGACGGCGTCCAGGGAGGCCTGCCACTCGGCGGTCTCCTCCGGGTCCCGGTCCGGGAGCTGGTCGAGCTCGCTCGGCTGGATGGCGTTGGGGTCGGTCATGTCGCCGCCTTCCTCAGTCGAAGGGGGTTCCCTCATCGGTAAGGGTTCGGGGGTGCCCTTTGTCTTTGGCAGGACAGGGCGCGGGGCTCGGGTGCAAGCCCGTCGGCGACTGTAACTCGCTGATCGATGATCGATCAAAGGGTTGAGGGGCAAAACCTCTTGATCACGAGAAAGTAGGCACGGGGTGCCTCCGGCGGTGGCACGCGGTGACGGCTTTCCGGCGGGTTTTCGCAGGTCGGAGGCGTTTGAGCGGGGGCGTGCTCGGGTGTCACGCCCGGGGCGCGCAGCCCAGGACGTGGGCCTTCACCAGCTCGGCGATCCGGGGGTCGCGGCGCTTGAAGGCGGCGACCAGCTCCTCGTGCTCCTCGGCGTACGACTGCTGGCGGGTGCCCAGCCAGCGGATCGACAGGGCCGTGAACACCTCGATGCCGAGGCCCTCCCAGGTGTGCAGCAGGACGGAGTTGTTCGCGGCGCGGACCAGTTCGCGGTGGAAGGCGACGGTGTGGCGGACCTGGGCCGTGCCGTCGGAGACGCGGTCGGCCTCGTACAGGGCGCTGACGTGGGGTTCCAGTGCCGAGCAGTCCTCAGCGAGGCCCTGGGCGGCCAGCTCCGCGGCGATGGCCTCCAGGCCGGCCCGGACCGGGTAGCTCTCCTCCAGGTCGGCGGCGGTCAGGTTCCGCACCCGCACGCCCTTGTTCGGAGCCGACTCGATCAGGCGCAGGGACTCCAGCTCGCGCAGGGCCTCGCGGACCGGGGTCTGGCTGACCTCCAGCTCGGTGGCGATCCGGCGCTCGACGATCCGCTCGCCCGGCTGCCAGCGTCCGCTGATGATCCCCTCCAGGATGTGCTCGCGGATCTGCTCGCGCAGCGAGTGGATGACGGGCGCGGTCATGAGGGCTCCTCAGTCGGGATTGACGTTTAGACAATACGGCCGGTTCGCTCCGCGGGTGGGGCAGGTGGGGGCGTCTTGGTGCAGGTGAGACGAGACTTACACGGGGGGTGTGGCCTGTCGTTCGGGTGCGGGTCCGTTGTGGCTCGCGCAGTTCCCCGCGCCCCTGAAAAACGGGCGGTGCCCCCGCCCGGAGATTTCCGGACAGGGGCACCGTTCAGCCGTAGAAGAAGGTCAGAGGCCCAGCTCGACCTCGAACTCGCCCGCTTCCAGGATGGCCTTGACCGCCGTCAGGTAACGGGCCGCGTCGGCGCCGTCCACCAGGCGGTGGTCGTAGGACAGGGTCAGGTACGTCATGTCGCGGACGCCGATGACCGTGCCCTCCTCCGTCTCGATGACGGCGGGGCGCTTGACCGTGGCGCCGATGCCGAGGATCGCGACCTGGCCCGGCGGCACGATGATCGTGTCGAAGAGCGCGCCGCGCGACCCGGTGTTGCTGATGGTGAAGGTCGCGCCGGACAGCTCGTCCGGGGTGATCTTGTTGGCGCGGACCTTGCCCGCGAGCTCCGCCGTGGCCTTGGCGATACCGGCGAGGTTGAGGTCACCGGCGTTCTTGATGACCGGGGTCATCAGGCCCTTCTCGGAGTCCACCGCGATACCGATGTTCTCGGTGTCGAAGTAGGTGATGGTCCCCTCGGCCTCGTTGATTTTGGCGTTGATGGCCGGGTGGGCCTTCAGCGCCTGGGCCGCGGCCTTGACGAAGAACGGCATCGGGGAGAGCTTGACGCCCTCACGGGCGGCGAAGGAGTCCTTCGCCCGGCCGCGCAGCTTCATCAGGCGGGTGACGTCGACCTCGACGACCGAGGACAGCTGGGCCTGCTCGTGCAGGGCCTTGACCATGTTGTCGCCGATGACCTTGCGGATCCGCGGCATCTTGATGGTCTGGCCGCGCAGCGGGGACGCCTCCAGCACCGGGGCCTTCTTGGCGGCCGACGGAGCGGCGGCGGCCGGGGCCGGGGCAGCGGCGGCGGCCTTGGCGGCCTCGGCGGCTGCCATGACGTCCTGCTTGCGGATGCGGCCGCCGACGCCGGTGCCCTTGACGGTGGACAGGTCGACGCCGTTCTCGGCGGCGAGCTTGCGCACCAGCGGGGTGACGTAGGCGCCGTCGTCGGCCGGCTTGGCGGCGGCCGGAGCGGCCGGTGCCTGGGCCGGAGCCGGGGCGGGAGCAGGAGCGGCCGGGGCCGGCTCGGGAGCCGGGGTGACCTGCTGCTGCGGAGCCGGGGCCGACGGAGCCTGCGGGGCCGGGGCCTGCGGGGCCGGGGCGGGCTGCGCCGGAGCCGGAGCCGGGGTGGGCTCGGGCTGGGCCGGGGCGGCCGGGGCCTCCTGCGCCGGGGCGGCGGCCGGAGCGGCGCCCGGGGCGCCGATGACGGCGAGCTTGGCGCCGACCTCGGCGGTCTCGTCCTCGCCGACCACGATCTCCAGCAGCGTGCCCGAGGCGGGCGCCGGGATCTCGGTGTCGACCTTGTCGGTGGAGACCTCGAGCAGCGGCTCGTCGGCCTCGACGCTGTCACCGACCGACTTCAGCCAGCGGGTGACGGTGCCCTCGGTGACGGACTCGCCGAGCGCGGGCAGGACCACGTCCGTGCCCTCGGCGGAGCCGCCGCCGGCGGCGGCGTCGGCGGTGGGAGCGGGCGCCGGGGCGGCCTGCTCGGTGGACGGGGCGGCCGGGGCCGGCTCGGGAGCGGGCTCGGCGACCTGCTCGGCGGCCGGGGCCGGGGCGGCAGCGGGCGCGCCCGTGCCGTCGTCGATCAGGGCCAGCTCGGCGCCGACCTCGACCGTCTCGTCCTCGGCGACCTTGATGGAGGCCAGGACACCGGCGGCGGGCGAGGGGATCTCGGTGTCGACCTTGTCGGTCGACACCTCGAGCAGCGGCTCGTCGGCCTCGACGCGCTCACCCTCGGCCTTCAGCCAGCGGGTGACAGTGCCCTCGGTGACGCTCTCGCCGAGCGCCGGAAGGGTTACGGAAACCGCCATGGTTTCGGTTGCTCCTTACGGAAAGTGCGGAAGTCTGTCGTCGCGTTCGTCGACCGAGGGGTCAGTCGTGCGCGTGGAGGGGCTTGCCGGCCAGGGCCAGGTGGGCCTCGCCGAGCGCCTCGTTCTGCGTCGGGTGGGCGTGGATGAGCTGCGCGACCTCGGCCGGCAGCGCCTCCCAGTTGTAGATCAGCTGGGCTTCGCCGACCTGCTCGCCCATGCGGTCGCCGACCATGTGGACGCCGACGACGGCACCGTCCTTGACCTGGACGAGCTTGATCTCGCCCGCGGTGTTCAGGATCTTGCTCCTGCCGTTGCCCGCGAGGTTGTACTTCAGAGCGACGACCTTGTCCGCGCCGTAGATCTCCTTGGCCTTGGCCTCGGTGATGCCGACGGAGGCGACCTCCGGGTGGCAGTACGTCACCCGCGGGACACCGTCGTAGTCGATCGGAACGGTCTTCAGACCGGCCAGCCGCTCCGCCACCAGGATGCCCTCGGCGAAGCCGACGTGCGCGAGCTGGAGGGTCGGGACGAGGTCACCGACGGCGGAGATGGTCGGGACGTTCGTGCGCATGTACTCGTCGACCAGGACGTAGCCGCGGTCCATCGCGACGCCCTGCTCCTCGTAGCCCAGGCCCTGGGAGACCGGGCCGCGGCCGACCGCCACCAGCAGGACCTCGGCCTCGAACTCCTTGCCGTCGGCGAGGGTGACCTTGACACCGTCCTGGGTGTACTCGGCCTTCTCGAAGAAGGTGCCCAGGTTGAACTTGATGCCGCGCTTGCGGAAGGCGCGCTCCAGCAGCTTGGAGGAGTTCTCGTCCTCGACCGGGACGAGGTGCTTCAGGCCCTCGATCACGGTGACGTCCGAGCCGAAGGACTTCCACGCCGAGGCGAATTCGACGCCGATGACACCGCCGCCGAGGATGATCGCGGACTTCGGCACACGGTCCAGGACGAGGGCGTGGTCCGAGGAGATGATCCGGTCGCCGTCGATCTCCAGGCCGGGCAGCGACTTCGGCACGGAGCCGGTCGCGAGGAGCACGTGGCGGCCCTGGACGCGCCGGCCGTTCACGTCGACGGAGGTCGGGGAGGACAGCCGTCCCTCACCCTCGATGTAGGTCACCTTGCGGGAGGCGACAAGACCCTGCAGACCCTTGTACAGGCCCGCGACCACGCCGTCCTTGTACTTGTGGACGCCGGCGATGTCGATGCCCTCGAGCGTGGCCTTCACACCGAACTGCTCGCTCTCGCGGGCCTGGTCGGCGATCTCACCCGCGTGCAGCAGGGCCTTGGTGGGAATGCATCCCCGGTGCAGGCAGGTGCCGCCGACCTTGTCCTTCTCGATCAGGGCGACGTCCAGGCCCAGCTGCGCCCCGCGCAGGGCCGCGGCGTAACCACCGCTGCCACCGCCGAGGATCACTAGGTCGAAAACGGTGCTGGCGTCGTTCGCCACGTCACGTCCTCCATGCATGTGCGCCGTACGCCGGTCTTCAGTGACCGGCAGGCGGCTGGTGTCCGGCCGCTCGTTCTTCGGCCCTTCGGTGGGGCCCTGTCCTGCCGAGCCCCATCTTCGCACTTGTCAGCACAGAAGGAGACGCCGGGCTGCTGTGTGAGACGCCCCACGTTCACATGAGCCGCGCCCACGGGGCGCGGGGAACTGCGCGACCAGCCCCCACGCCCCCGCACTCGCCGCGCAACCGGCGAGAGGCGAGCTGAGAGGCGAACTCAGCCGAGGTCCCCCGCGGCCGTCAGTTCGGCCAGCCGCACCAGCGTCCGCACACCGCTGCCCGTGCCGCCCTTCGGCGTGTACCCGAACGGTCCGCCCTCATTGAAGGCCGGCCCGGCGATGTCGAGGTGCGCCCAGGCGATCCCCTCGCCCACGAACTCGCGCAGGAAAAGCCCGGCGACCAGCCCGCCGCCCATCCGCTCACCCATGTTCGCGATGTCGGCCGTGGGCGAGTCCATCCCCTTGCGCAGGTGCTCAGGCAGCGGCATCGGCCACGCCGGCTCCCCGACCTCCTCCGCCGCCTCGTACAGCGCCGTACGGAAGGAGTCGTCGTTGCCCATGATCCCGAACGTCCGGTTCCCCAGCGCCAGCACCATCGCCCCGGTCAGCGTCGCGACGTCCACGATCGCGTCCGGCTTCTCCTGGGACGCCGCCCACAGGGCGTCGGCCAGCACCAGCCGGCCCTCCGCGTCGGTGTTGAGCACCTCCACCGTCTTGCCGCTGTACATCCGCAGCACGTCACCCGGACGGGTCGCGGACCCGGAGGGCATGTTCTCGGCCAGCGCCAGCCAGCCGGTGACGTTGACCTCCAGGCCGAGGCGCGCGGCGGCGACGACCGCGGCGAACACCGCGGCCGCGCCGCTCATGTCGCACTTCATCGTCTCGTTGTGACCGGCCGGCTTCAGCGAGATGCCGCCCGAGTCGTACGTGATGCCCTTGCCGACGAAGGCGAGGTGCTTCTTCGCCTTCGAGGAGGTGTACGACAGCTTCACCAGGCGCGGTCCCGCCGCCGAGCCGGCCCCGACGCCGAGGATGCCGCCGTAGCCGCCCTTCTCCAGGGCCTTCACGTCGAGCACCTGCACCTTGATGCCGTGCTCCTTGGCCGCCGCCTGCGCGATCGCGGCGAACGCCTCGGGGTTCAGGTCGTTCGGCGGCGTGTTGACCAGGTCGCGGGCGCGGTTGAGCTCCTCGGACACGGCGACGGCACGCTCGACGGCGGCCTTGTACGCCTTGTCGCGGGGCTTGCCGCCGAGCAGGGCCACCTCGGCGAGGGGGGCCTTGCCGTTCTTCGCCTTGGGGTCCTTGCCGTTGCCCTTGTAGGCGTCGAAGGAGTACGCGCCGAGCAGCGCGCCCTCCCCGATCGCGCCGGCGTCGGCGGCGTCCGTCAGGGGCAGGGCGAAGGCGGCTTTCTTGGACCCGGTCAGGGCGCGGGCGGCGACACCGGCGGCCTTGCGCAGGGCCTCGGTGTCGTAGGCGGCGTCCTTCTCGGGCACCGCGCCCAGGCCCACCGCCAGCACGAGCGGTGCCTTGAAGCCGGACGGGGCCGGCAGCTTCGTCACCTCGCCCTCGGCACCGGAGGCGCCGAGAGTCTCCAGAACGCCGGCGAGCCTGCCGTCGTACGCCTTGTCCACGGCCTCGGCGCCCGGTGCGACGACCGGCCCCTTGGCACCCTTGGCGACACCGATCACGATGGCGTCGGCCCGCAGACCGGGCGCCGCGGCGGTGCTGAGAGTGAGAGCAGTCACGGTGGTGAAATCTCGCTTCCGATGTGAAGTTGCTGTGGTCGAACGGTGTGGGTCGACCGGGCCCGACAGCCGACCCTATTCCGACCTCAGGGTTCGGGTGTCACGGGGCCTTCCCCGGTGCGGCGAACACTCGACGACGAGACTACGCGCGTGGCCGTGTTCGCTCATTCCTGCGGGCGTTCACCTGTCGGTGGCGTAGTGGCCATTTCTTGATCCTCCATGTCGGTGAACTGAGTCACACTCGTCGAGATCCGGTGAGCGCCCTGCTCACCGCTTTGCATGATTTCCACGGATCCTCCTCTGTGCGACCGCAAGGGGATCTCGGGGATCTTCTGGGGGAGGAACCATGGCGCAGCGTGCGCGCAGGTGGAGAAGCACGGCCGCCGCGGTGACGGCGGCGGGCGTGATCACGGCCGGGGCGGTGGCGCCGGGGGCGTCGGCCGCGGAGGAAGCCCGCATCGATCTGAAGGTGCTGGTGGTGGACAACGGCGACAGCCCCGTCCGGGCCGTCACCGCCCAGCTGAGGAGCACGGGCGTCCCGTACACGACCATCGACCTGAACGACACCGGCCGCCCGAAGATCACCGAGTCGTTCCTGAGCGACACGGTGAACGGCAGCCCCCGCGCCAAGTACCAGGGCGTCGTCCTGCCGAACGAGTCCCCGTTCGGCGCGGGCTCCGCCGAACAGGCCGCCCTGGAGACGTACGAGCGGACGTACGGCATCCCACAGGTCGACGCCTACACCTGGGCGCACCCGGAGGTCGGCCTCGACTACACCAGCGAGGGTGGCTGGGCGGGCACTCTTGACGGGCGCGAGGCATCCGTCACCGTGGCGGGGAAGGCGGGCTGGTTCGGCTACCTCGACAGCGCGTTCCGGTTCGAGGACAACGCGCCCGCCGTCCAGGAGAGTTACGGCTATGTGGCCCGGCCCCGCGCCGGCTTCACCAGCTACGTCGACATCCCCGTGCCCGGCGGATCCGGCCGCGGCAGCCTCGTCGGCGAGTACGCCCACGACGGCCGCCGCGAACTCGTCGTGACCTTCGCCTACAACGGCAATCAGCAGCAGTTCCGGCTGCTGGCCCGGGGCATCGTCGAGTGGCTCACCCAGGGCGTGCACCTCGGGCAGATCCGCAACTCCTTCGCCGTGCACGTCGACGACGTGTTCGCCCCGGACAGCCGCTGGGACACCGTGCGCAACTGCACCCCGGGCGACTTCGACTGCGCGGGCGGCGACGGCGAGGGCACCACCCCGATCCGCATGACCGCGGACGACGCCGCCTACGCCGCCCAGTGGCAGCGCGAGCACGGCTTCACCATGGACATGGTCTACAACGCCGGCTCCGGCGAGGAGTGGAAGACCGAGCACGGCGGGACCGACGCCCTGACCGACCGGCTGCTCGCCGACAAGGCGCAGTACCGCTGGGTCAACCACACCTACACGCACCCCTTCCTGGGCTGCGTCCAGGACACCTCCGCCGTCCCGTGGAGCTGCGCGAAGAACGCCGACGGCTCGACGAAGTACATGAGCCGCGCCGAGATCGCCGCGCAGATCCGCGACAACCACGACTGGGCGGTGAACAAGGGCCTGCCCGTCGACCGCACCGAGCTGGTCACCGGTGAGCACTCGGGCCTGAAGACACTGCCCCAGCAGCCCGACGACAACCCCAACCTGGCCGGCGCGCTGGCCGACACCGGCGTCAGGTGGATCGCCTCGGACAACTCCCGCGAGCCCGAGCAGCGCGCGGTCGGCAACGCGCTGACCGTGCCCCGCCACCCGATGAACGTGTACTACAACGTGGGTACGGCGGCCGAGATGGCCGACGAGTACAACTGGGTCTACACCTCGCGGGCCGACGGCGGCAGCGGCGTCTGCGAGGACAACCCCACCTCGACCTGCCTCGACGAGCCCCTCGACACCGCCACCGGCTACGCCGGGCACATCGTTCCGCAGGAGGCGCGCACCGCCCTCGGGCACGTCCTCGCGGGCGACCCCCGGCCGCACTACGCGCACCAGTCCAACCTGGCCGAGGACCGGCTGCTCTACCCGGTCATGGAGAAGGTGCTGGACGACTACCGGGCGATGTTCGCCGACAACACCCCGCTGGAGAACCCCCGGCACAGCGCCATCGGCACCGAGGTGCAGCGCCGCGCCGCCTGGCAGACCGCCCTGGCGAACGGGCGCGTGACCGCGTACCGCATCGGCGACACGGTCACGGTCACCGCCCCGTCCGGGACGCAGATCCCGGTGACGGCGCCGGAGGGAACGAAGCAGCAACTCCTGCTCAGCACGACCGCCTTCGGCACCCCGTACGCGGGAGCCCGCTCGGCCTGGACCACCCCGGCAGCACTCCAGTCGGCTCTCACCTTGAAGTTGCCGTAGAGGGAAACGCCCTTCTTCTCAGGGGCGCGGGGCCGCATGTGATGTGCGGCTCCGCCACGGGGGCGCGACCAGCCCACCACGATCCCGCACTCGGCATCCGGGCAAGCAGTTCCCCGCACATCATCCGCACCACAGGGGGAAACACCGCATGAGGCGAACAGGCCGTCATGTCACCATGCTCACGGAAGGCACCTACCCGCACGTCCACGGCGGCGTCAGCACCTGGTGCGACCAGCTCGTCAAGGGCATGCCCGAGGTCGACTTCCACCTCGTCTCGCTCACCGGCAACGGCCGCGAACCCATCACCTGGGAACTGCCGCCCAACGTCTGCCGGCACACCACCGTCCCGACCTGGGGCCCGCGCCCCGGCCGCCCGAGACCGCCGTACGGCAGAGCCCGTCGCCGCTTCACCGAGACCTACGAGCGCTTCCTGCTCTCCTTCCTCGACCCCGGCTCGCACGCCGACTTCGGCGAGTCCCTGAACGAGCTGGCCGGACTCGCCCGCGACGGACGCCTGTCGGCCGCGCTGCGCACCGAGTCGGCGCTGCGGTCCCTCATGTGGATCTGGACGATGCCGCATCTGCCGACGGCCGCCGCCCGCCCCACCGTGCACGACGCGCTGACCGCGACCGACCTGCTGGAACACGCCCTGCGCCCGCTCGGCGTCCGTATCCCGGAGGACTCCGTCGCGCACGCCGTCAGCAGCGGCCTCGCGACCCTGCCCGCGCTCGCCGCCCGCCATTTGGACGGTGTGCCGTTCCTGCTCACCGAGCACGGCATCTACCTGCGCGAGCGCTACCTCGGCTACCGCCGTGACGCCCAGCGCTGGCCCGTGAAGGCCTTCATGCTGGGCTTCTACCGGGAGCTCAACTCCTACGGCTACCGCGCCGCCGACCTGATCACGCCGTGCAACCAGTACAACCGCCGGTGGGAGGAGCGCGGCGGCGCCGACGCCGACAAGATCCGCACGGTCTACAACGGCGTCGACCCGGCCGCCTTCCCGCACGCCGGACCCGAGCCCGAGGTCCCCACCCTGTCCTGGTGCGGCCGGATCGACCCCATCAAGGACCTGGAGACCCTCATCCGGGCCTACGCGATGGTGCGCGCCGAGATCCCGGCGACCCGGCTGAGGCTCTTCGGCCCGGTCCCGCCCGGCGGCGAGGCCTACGGCACCCGGCTGGAGAAGCTCGCGGCCGAACTGGGCGTGACCGACGGCCTGACCTTCGAGGGCCGCATCACCGAGGTCTGGCGGGCCTATGCGGCCGGGCACCTGGTCATGCTGTCGTCGATCTCCGAGGGCTTCCCCTTCTCCATCATCGAGGCCATGTCGTGCGGCCGTACGACGGTGTCGACGGACGTCGGGGGAGTGCGCGAGGCGGTCGGCGACACGGGTCTGGTCGTGCCGCCGCGCGAGCCGGAGAAGATGGCCGCCGCCGCGCTGGCCCTGCTCAAGGACGACCGACGGCGCATCGAACTGGGGCAGTTGTCGCGGCAGCGCGTCATCGACCGGTTCACGCTGCGCCGCTCGGTGGACGCCTTCCGCACCATCTACAAGGAACTCGCGGGCGAGGACGAGGTGTACGAGCCGACGGTGGAGACCGTGGCCGACTGGACCCTGGAGCTGCGCGATCCCTGGTACGCGTCCACGGCGGTATCGGGGTCCCCCCGGACGGAGTCCGGGGGAGGGGCGGGCTGGTGAGCGGAAGCGTCTGGCTGCCCCCGGGTTCCCGCCCGGACACCCTCCCGGGTATTCCCCGGCAGCGCACTCCCAGCTGGGCCCAGCCCGACCCGGTCGACGAACTCGCCGTCCGCCTGGAGGACTTCATAGCCGCGGCCGTCCACCCGGACGAGATAGCCGCCCTGCTGGAGTCCGACGGCCTCTCCGACGACCAGATACGCAGGCGGTACGGCGTGAAGAACTCCTTCGCGCTCGCCGAGACCCTCTACGAACGCGTCGAGCGCCGCTACCCCGAGCCCGACGGCCCGGTCCACGACCCCTGGCGGATCGGCTTGCTCGGTTGTCTGCTGCGCGGTGTCGTCTTCGCCCTGCCCGGCCTCGCCTACGTCCTCGGCGCACCCCTGTTCACCGGCCCGGGCGACTTCGGCCTCCCCGCGGGCACGGTCCCGCTCCTGGCCGGGGCTCTGTGCGGCTGGACGTGGAACCAGGGGCTCGCCCACCGGGCGTACGCCTGGCTGGGGCTGGGCGACCGGATGGCCGCCCGGCGCGCCCTGCTGGTCGGCGCCCCGGCCGGCGCGCTGCTCGGCTCCCTGGTCGCCCTGGCGTGCGCGGGCGGCGCCGCCCCGGCCGTGGTCGCCTTCGCCGCCGGGCAGTCCTGCTACCTGGCGGCGGCGACCGTCCTGCTGGTGATGGGCCGCGAACGGCTTCTGCTCATCGCGCTGGCGCCCATGGCGATGGGCGCGGTCCTGTCCCTGGTCGACCCGCTGCCCGAGGCCGCGAGCCTGGCCCTGCTGCTGGGCTCCCTGGCGGCGGTGGCGGTGCTCGGGCTGCGCGAAGTGGCGCCCGCCCTCAGGGAACCGGGCGAGGACGGCTGGAGCGCCGGCCTCGTCGCCCTGCTGCCCTTCGGCGGGTTCGGCACGACCCCCGCGCACCGGCGCCCCGCCGGACCCCGGCTCACGGGCTCCCTGCCGTACGCGCTGTTCGGGCTCGGCACCGGCGTCCTCGTGCTGTACGCGGCGCTCGGCGACGCCCTCGCCGGCGAGGAGCACAGCGCGGTCGCCGCGCCCGCCGCCGTGGCACTCACCCTCAGCATGGGCCCCGCCGAGTGGCTGCTGTACCGCTTCCGCAGCGACAGCCTCGCCGGACTGCGCTCCAGCGGCACCGCCCGGGACTTCCGGCGGACCACCGCCTCGACGGTCGTCCAGTGCCTGGCCGCCTATCTCGCCGCGCTGCTCGCGCTGAGCCTGGCCGTCTCCGCCCTGTGGCCGCACTCCCCGGTCCCGGGCGGCGTCCGGCTGGCCGGACTGCTCCTGCTGGGCGTGGTCCTGTGGACGGGCCTGCTGCTCCAGTCGTTCGGCGCGGTGACCGGCGCTACGGCGGTGTGCTGCGCCGCGGCGCTCGCCCAGACCCTGCTCCTCGCCACCCGCACCGGCGATCCGCACCTGGCCGGTGCGGCCGTCTACGGCACGGCGGCCATCGTCCAGGCAGCCCTGGTGTGCGCCCTGCTGGGAAGGGCAACCGCCCACCGATGAACACTCTCCTGGTCCCCTACTACGAGCACCCGTCCGCCCGCCCCGCCGAATGGGACGCGATCGTCGCGGCAGCGCCCCGCCTCTACGGGGTCGTCCTCAACCCGGCCAGCGGCCCCGGCGACCGCCCCGACGAGGCCTTCGCCGGGGTCGCCGCCCGGTTGAAGGCGGCGGGTGTCCGGGTGCTCGGGTACACCGACACCGACTACGGCCGCCGCGCCGCCCCGGACGTCCTCCGTGACCTCACCCGGCACCGCGACTGGTACGGCACCGACGGCGCCTTCCTCGACCAGGTCCCCTCCGGGCCCGAGCAGTTCGAGCACTACCAGAAGCTGGCCGTCGCCGCCTGGGGCGTCGGCTGCGGCACCCTCGTCCTCAACCACGGCACGGCACCGCACCCCTGCTACGCCCGCATCGCCGACGTCCTCGTCACCTTCGAGGGCACCTGGGCGTCCTACCGCGCCCTGCCTCCCCAGCCCCGGCCCGGCGACAGCGGGGTACGGCTGTGCCACCTGGTGTACGGCGTGCCGCCCGGCGCAGACCCCGAGGTCCTGGCGCGGGAGAGGGGCGCGGCGGTGCACTGCGCGGTGCCCGGAACCGGAGATCATCCCTGGGGCACACTGCCGTACACCCTGCACAACCCGGAGAACGCCCCGTGAGAAGCCCCCTGCTCGCCGCCCTGCTCGTCCTGCTGCTCGCGGGCTGTACCCAGGGCCCCGACGACAAGCCCGGCCCCCGCTGGCAGCCGCGCCCCGGCACCGCCTGGCAGTGGCAGCTCAGCGGCCGGCTGGACACCTCCGTCGACGTGCCGGTCTACGACATCGACGGCTTCGACCACTCCGAGGCCACCGTCGCCCGGCTGCACCGTGAGGACCGCAAGGTCATCTGCTACCTGTCCACCGGCGCCTGGGAGGAGTTCCGCCCGGACGCGAAGAAGTTCCCGAAGCCGGTCCTCGGCCGGGGCAACGGCTGGGAGGGCGAACGCTGGCTCGACATCCGCCGCACCGACGTCCTGGAGCCGATCATGGCGGCCCGTCTGGACATGTGCCGCGACAAGGGCTTCGACGCGGTGGAGCCCGACAACATGGACGGCTACCGCAACGACACGGGCTTCCCGCTGACCGCCGCCGACCAGCTCCGCTACAACCGCCTGATCGCCCGACTGGCCCACGACCGGGGTCTGGCCGTCGGCCTGAAGAACGACCTGGACCAGATCCCGGAGCTGGTCGGTGACTTCGACTTCGCGGTCAACGAACAGTGCGCCCAGTACGGCGAGTGCGGGGCCCTGAAGCCCTTCGTCGAGGCGGGCAAGGCGGTCTTCCACGTCGAGTACGAGGTGCCCACCGGCCGCTTCTGCGCCGAGTCCCGCCGCCTGCGCTTGAGCTCACTGCTCAAGAAGTACGAACTAGGGGCGTGGCGGCGGGCGTGCTGAGCCCGAGCCCGGTGACCGCCGTGCCCGCCACCGGGTCGGCGAGGGAACGCCGGCTGGGGGCCAGGACCGGCAGCGCGTTCAGCACAGCACAAAGGCCACGGCGTACACGGCGACGTCCGCCGCGGTGGTGACGGCGGCCCGCCGCGCGGCCCTGACCCCGCGCGGCAGGTTCGGGGTGACCTTCAGCCCGACCAGGGCCTTGCCGATCGTCCTCCCGGCCAGGGCCGGACACACCCACTGGTAGAGGAACACGGAGCGCGGCGAGCGCCGTGGCGGCACGGCGCAGCTTCGGCATGAACGTCCCCCGATCACTTGTGTGTTCCGGGGCAGGAAGCCAGCGGCTGGGCGGTCCGGGCAGGAGGGGGACGAGGAGATCGTTTCCGCCCGGTGACAGAAGTCCGGCTCAGCCCAGCGCCAGGACGACCAGCGCCGTGGTCGCCGCCGTCTCGGCGAGGCCGCCGAACACGTCCCCGGTGATCCCGCCGAAGCGGCGCGTACAGTGCCGCAGGAGCGCTTCGGCGGCGGCCAGCGAGAGCAGGACCGCGAGCACGGTACGGGCGACGTCGTACGGCCCGAAGACGGCGGCGACCGCTGCCGCCGCGCCCGTGACGGCGACGCCGGCGAGCAGCGCTCCGCGCACCGGCACCACACCCGCCACCGCCGCGCCCAGCCCCTCCGGCCGCGCCGCGGGCACCCGGGCCCGGGCCGCGAGGGTCAGGGCCAGCCGGGCGACCGTCGCGGAGACGACGGCGGCGCACGCGCCCCGGGCCCAGGAGGCGTCGTAGGCCTGGGCGAGCGCGGCGACCTGCGCGAGCAGGGCGAGGACGAGGGTGAGGACCCCGAACGGCCCGATGTCCGACTGCTTCATGATCCGCAGGGCGTCCTCGGCGGGCTTGCCGCTGCCCAGGCCGTCGGCGGTGTCCGCGAGCCCGTCGAGGTGCAGCCCCCGGGTCAGGACGGCGGGGACGGCGACGGTGGCCACGGCGGCGAGCGGTCCCCCCGCACCGAGGAACAGCAGCCCCAGCCCGACGGCGGCGGCAGCGGCACCGACCGCGAGCCCGGCCAGCGGAGCGCACAGCATGCCGCCGCGCGCGGCCTCCCGGTCCCACCGGGTCACCCGGACCGGGAACACCGTGAGGGTGCCGAAGGAGAAGCGGAGAGCGTCGAGCGGCGAGGTTCTGGGCACCGGCGCAGGCTACCCGCCGGTCAGAAGAGCGGATGCGGTGGCCGAGGATAAAGTTCACATATGGGATGGCTGGAGCGGAACATCATCGAACCCGGCAAGCTGCCGCTGCTCCTCGCCCTCGTCTCCTTCGTGCTGACCTTCCTGATCACCCGGGGCATCACCCGCCTCATCCGCGCGGGCAAGGGCCCCTTCCGCAACGTCAGCAGCAGCAGCGGAGTCCACGTCCACCACGTGGTCCCCGGGGTCATCCTGACGATCGCCGGCGGCTTCGGCGCGGTCGCCGGTGGCCAGCACGGCTTCGGCTCGGGGCTGAGCGCGGTGATCTTCGGCATCGGGGCGGGCCTCGTCCTCGACGAGTTCGCCCTGGTCCTGCACCTGGCCGACGTCTACTGGACCGAGGCCGGCCGCAAGAGCGTCGAGATGGTCGTCCTCACCGCCTCCCTCGTCGGACTGCTCCTGATCGGCTTCTCGCCCCTGGGTGTCAACGACCTCTCGGACGACCAGCAGCAGAACCGCGCCGCCGTGATCGTGAACATCGTGGTGAACTTCGTCTTCGCCCTCATCGCCCTGTTCAAGGGCAAGACCCGCCTCGCGGTCTTCGGCGTGATCGTCCCCGTCATCGCCCTGATCGGCGCCGTACGGCTGGCCCGCCCCGGCTCCTACTGGGCCAAGCGCTTCTACCGGCGCCGGCCCCGCGCCCGCGCCAAGTCCGGCCTGCGGGCCTACCACCACGACCGGCGCTGGCTGGGCCCCCGGCGCGCGTTCCAGGACTGGATCGGCGGCGCGCCCGATCCCCAGCCGACCCGGTCCCTCGAACACCACTGACCCGCCGCCGGCGCACCGCGCCGACCGCGCACACCACCAGCACGGCCGCGATCGCCGCCAGGTGCTCCTTGCCCGCCAGGTTCTCCTTCACGGCGACCTCGGCCACCATCGCCACGATCACCGCCCCCGCCGTGACGTACGCGCGGTAGCGGCATCCCAGGTAGACGGCCAGTCCCACCACGGCCGCCGACGGCCCGGTGTCCACGACCAGCGCGTCCGAGGCGGGCAGGCCGAGCGGGGCGTCCGGGCCCAGCCAGATGCCCAGACGGGCGTACAGCGTGCCCGCGAGCGTCGCGACGTACGCGATGAACAGCGCCCGCCGCCGGCCCAGGCAGAGCTCCGCGACGCCGAACACCAGCAGGATCTGCACCAGCGCGCCCCACACCGGCAGGTCCAGCGCGGGCACGAACAGCGACAGCGGCGTCCGCAGGAGCGCGAGCCACAGCGGGTCCTCGGCCCGTACCGCCCCGATGTCCTGCACGAACCGGTAGCCCCACGCCTCGTTGTGCACCAAGTGCAGCGCGGCCGTGAGACACACGGCCGCCACCGCCATCGGCACGGCCCGCAGGCGCCGCTCCCGCAGCGGCCCGCGCACGGCCGTGTACAGCGGCCCCCATTCGGCACGAGCCCAGCGGGCGAGCGTGGTCATCGGGTCGTCCTCGTCCGGATGTCGGTACGTCAGCGGGTGTGCGCGGTGCCTGTGGCTCAGTCAAACCGGCACCACACGCGAAGACCGACCGGAACGGGACGAAGTTGAGCCAGGTGTGCGTGACCTGGATCTCCCGGAACGCTACTGCTCGGTGGGAACCCCGGAGGCCCCGGACGCCTCGGGGCTCTCCGGCTCCTCGGACTCCTTCGGCTTCTCGGGCAGCTCCGCCGCCAGCGCGGCCGCCGCCTGCACCAGGGGCAGTGCGAGCAGGCCGCCCGCGCCCTCGCCGACGGTCACGCCCTGGGTCAGCAGCGGCTCCAGGGCCATCCGGTCCAGCGCCTTGGCCTGCCCGGGCTCGCCGCTGTCGTGCGCGGCCAGCCACCAGTCCGGTGCCCGGAACGCGATCCGCTGCCCGACCAGCGCGCACGCGGCCGTCACGACCCCGTCGAGCACCACCGGCAGCTTCCGCACCGCGCTCTGGAGCAGGAAGCCCGTCATGGCGGCGAGGTCGGCCCCGCCCACCGCCGCCAGCAGTTGCAACTGGTCCCCGAGCACCGGCCGGGCGCGGCGCAGCGCGTCGCGGATCGCCGCGCACTTGCGCATCCACGCCAGGTCGTCGATCGCCAGCCCGCCCCGGCCGGTGACGACCGACGCGTCGACCCCGCACAGCGCCGCGACCAGCACGCCGGCCGCCGTGGTCCCGCCGACGCTCACATCGCCGAGCACCACCAGATCCGTACCGGAGTCGGCCTCCTCGTCGGCCACCGCGACCCCGGCCCGGAACGCCGCCTCGGCCTCCTCCAGGGTCAGCGCGTCCTCGATGTCGATGCGCCCGCTGCCACGCCGCACCCGGTGCCGTACGACGTCCTCGGGCAGGGACTCGGGGTCGCAGTCCAGGGCCATGTCGACGATCCGCACCGGCACGCCCAGCCGCCGCGCCAGCACCGACACGGGCCGGCCGCCCTCCAGCACCTCGCGCACCAGCTGCCCGGCGCCGCCCGCCGGCCGCGCGGAGACGCCCAGTTCGGCGACGCCGTGGTCACCGGCGAAGAGCACCACCCGCGGCCGTTCGATCGGCCGCACCGGCACGGCGGACTGCGCCGCCGCCAGCCACTCACCCAGGTCGTCCAGGCGGCCCAGCGACCCGGGCGGCACGATCTGCCGTTCCCGGCGCGCCTCGGCGTCACGGCGCACCCCGCCGTCCGGACGCTCGATCAGATCGGTGAAGTCGTCGAGATTAAGCGAGCTCATTCGCCGAACAGTACCGGCACCGGTCGAACGGCACGGCGCCACATCGCGACTCCGCGGCGGCGACGTCGTTGCACCCGAGATGGGCATCCCATACGTTCCGTTTTGCAGCGGATTGTCATACGTGGTTCGACGGACGTCCCTGCGTACGCCCTCGCGCCCGGGAGCCGCCCATGCCCGCACGTCCCGCCCCCTCGGCACCCCTCACCTCCCAAGCGACCACTCGGGTCCACGAGCCGCGCCGCGCGGACTGCCCCTGGTGCGGCTCCACCCGGCTGCGGAACCGGCTGCGCACCGGTGACCTGCGGCAGTACAAGCCGGGCAGCTTCACCGTCGACGAGTGCCGCGACTGCCGCCACACCTTCCAGAACCCCCGCCTCACCTCCGAAGGCCTCGCGCTCTACCACCGGACGGCCCGCGGAACGCCCCGGGACGTCGCGGCCGACACCCTCCTCGCCCTGCGCGGCAGCCGGCCCCGCCACCGCTCGGCCGCCCGCGCGATGCTGCGGTTCGGGGAGCCGGAGAGCTGGCTGGACGTGGGCACCGGCCACGCCCGTTTCCCCATGACGGCCCGGGAGTTCTTCCCCTACACCGCGTTCGACGGCCTGGACCCCACCCCGCGCGTGGTGCGCGCCCGCGCCGCCGACCGCGTCGAGGAGGCCCATGTGGGCCGCCTGACGGACCCCCGGATCTCGGCTCCCCTGCGCGGCCGCTACGACGTGGTCAGCATGCTCCACCACCTGGAGGGCACCCCCGACCCCCGCGCGGAACTCCACGCCGCCCTCGACGTCCTGCGCCCCGGCGGCCACCTGCTCATCGAGACCCTGAGCCCCCGCAGCCTGTTCGCCGCGCTACTGGGCCGCTGGTGGCTCGCCTACGACCAGCCCCGCCATCTGCACCTGCTCCCCCCGCAGAACCTCCGTGCCGAACTGGAGGCGGCCGGCTGCACGATCGCCTTCCTGGACCACCGCCCCGTCCACATCCCCCACGACCTCGCGGGCGCCACGGCCCTGGCGCTCTCCCACGTCCTCCCCGCCCCCGACACCCCGTGGCGAGCGATCCCCCCGCCCCTGGCCCGTCAACACCTCCGAGAGGCCCTGCTCCGAGCGGGAATCCCCCTGGTGGCCCTGGCAGCGGTAGCGGACCACGTCCTGGCCCCCGTAGCCCGCCGCACCCGATTCGCGAACACTTACCGCTTGATTGCCAACAAACCCACTTAGCTGCGGGCAGTCGTGCCTCCCCCAAGCTCTTCGAGCAGGGGGT
>NZ_WWIQ01000008.1:162990-167622 GCF_009862985.1 Streptomyces sp. SID5464
GGCGGCACGGGTGGGCGCAGCGGCACCTCGTCGCGCCGAGCTGCGCACCCACCCGGCCACAGCCCGGACGCCGCGCACCCTTCACCCCCGCAGCACCACAGCCTGCCCCGCCACCACCAACAGAACATGCTCGCACTCGTCCGCGAACCCCGCGTTCAACCGCCCGAGTTCATCCCGGTACCGCCGCCCCGACGCCGTCGACGGCACGATCCCCGACCCCACCTCGTTCGACACGGCGACAACGGTCCGCCGAGTCGAACGCACCGCCTCCGTCAACTCCCGCACCCGCTCCCGCAACGCCTTCTCCCCCCGCTCCGCCCACACCGCGTCGTCCCAAGCCCCCACGGCGTCCATCGCATCCGTCAGCCACAACGACAGACAGTCGATGAGCAACGGCGGCCCGTCCTCCGCCAGCAACGGCACCAGATCGCACGTCTCGACCGTCCGCCACGACCCCGGCCGCCGCTCGCGATGCGCGGACACCCGCGCCGACCACTCGGTGTCCCCGTTCCGCGACCCGCCCGTCGCCACGTACAGCACGTCCGGAAAGGCCTCCAGCCTCCGTTCGGCCTCCACCGACTTGCCCGACCGCGCACCGCCCAGCACCAGCGTCCGCCGCGGCACGTCCGGCACGTCCTCGTACGCCCCCACCACCAGCGTCGTCCCGTCCGGCACGGCCCGCGCCCCGGCCGCCGCGAGCCGCCGCCCGAGCTCGGGCCCGGGCGGCACGTCGTGGTCCAGATGGACGGCGACCACATCGGTCGTCGGCCCCACCGCCCCCACCGCCCGCAGCTTCGCCAGCGCGTCCGGGCGCCCCACGACGTCCGCGAGCACCATGTCGTACGACTCGGCCGGCTCCTCCAGCCCCGCCGGCGCCCCGCCCGGCGGCAGGTACAGCAGCCGCTGCCCCTCCGGCCCGGTCACCGCGTACCCCGTGCCCGGCGCGTCCATCGGCACCGCCCGCACCCGGTGCCCCGTCAGCAGCGTCAACTCCCGCCCGTCCGGCACCCGTCCGGGCTGCGGCAGCCCGGCCGGCACCTCGACCGCCGGCCCGTCGTGCGGGTGCGACAACAGCACCTGCCGTACGCCGGTCAGGGAACGGCCCGCCCGCGCCGCCGCGAACGCGGCCCCGGGCGTCAGGTCGAGCAGCAGCGCCCCGTCCAGGAGCAGCGCGGTGGCCGCCCGCGCGTCGGGGCCGAGGGCAGCCGAACAGGCCGCGCAGGGACAGTCGGGGCGGGGGAGTCCCGCGGGGGCGCCGGTGCCGAGCAGAGTCAGTTCCACGCCCCGATTCTCACCCGCCGCAATGCGTCATGCGTGCTGGAGACGCCCCGGTAGGGGCGCGGGGACCTGCGCGACAAGCCCACGAAGATCCGCACACGCCCAACCACCCGCACTCCCGGACCGCCTATAACGCCCCACCCAGCGGAGCGCATAGGCTCTGGTCAGGAGCCGGACCAAGATCCGGCTTTTCGCTGTGCAGTGTGCTCAACACACATGGGAGGCGTACATGGCGGCATGGACGTGGCGGTTCGAGAAGACCGACGGGACGGAGGTCCAGCCCGCGGTGCCGCCGGAGGAGTTCCCCACCCAGGGGGACGCCGAGTCCTGGATCGGGGAGCACTGGAAGGCCCTGCTGGAAGGCGGCGCCGACCAGGTGCGGCTGTTCGAGGACGCCACGGAGATCTACGGGCCGATGAGCCTGCACGCGGCCGACGCGTGAGCCCTGGGCGGGGGCCGACGGCCCCCGCCCACCCCTGGGGGCGGGGTGTGGCGGGGTGTTTCAGCCGCGCACGCCGCACAGGTGCAGCAGCGCCGCCACCCCGCGGTACGGATCCGTCCGCCCGGCCTTCTCCTCCACCGCGAGCAGCGTCTCCCCGTCGGCCGGGACCTCGGCACCGTCCGCCGCCGTGTCGGTGAACACGCGCACCCCGTACCAGGCGTGCAGCGGCGCCCCGATCCCGGCGAGCGTCGCCGTCAGGTCCTTCAGCCGGTCGGCCCGTACGTCGAGCCCCAGCCGGTTGCGGTAGGAGACCGTGTCGAAGGCGGCCAGCGCGCCCGCCCAGTCGCCGGACAGCCCCGGCCGGATCGCGAGCGCGTCCCCGTTGCGCACGAGCAGGGACAGCAGCCCGCCCGGCGCGAGCATCCGGGCCAGGCCCGCCAGTAGCGGGTCGGGCTCCTCCACGTACATCAGGACGCCGTGGCACAGCACCACGTCGAAACTGCCCGGCAGGAAGTGCACGCCGGTGTCCCGGCCGTCGCCCTCGATGATCCGCATCCGCTCCCGGATGCCCTCCGGTTCCCCGGCGAGGGACTCCCGGGCCACGGCGATCATCTTCGCGTCCTGCTCAAGACCGGTCACCTGGTGCCCGGCCCGGGCCAGCCGCAGCGCCTGCGTGCCCTGGCCCATGCCCACGTCGAGCACCCGCAGCCGCTGCCCGACCGGGAACCGCCCGACTATCTGCTCGTCCAGCTGGCGGGCCACCAGCTCCTGCCGGACGACATCGCGCAGCCCGCCCAGCTTGTCCAGCCAGGCATCCGCCGCACCCCCGGAGAACGACGTGGCGGTCAGGGCCGCTCTCCACGCTTGACCTGCGGCTTCGGCAGCCGGAGCCGGCGCATCTGGAGAGAGCGCATCAGGGCGTAGGCGACCGCGCCGCGCCGGTTCTCACCCGCGAAGCGCTCGTTGAGCTGCTTCTTCAGGCGGAACGCCGAGACGAACGAGTCGAGCACGATCAGCACGATCACCACGAGCCACAGCAGCAGCGCGATGTTCTGGAGCGCGGCCACCCGCACCATGCTGAGCACGAGGATGACCACGGCCATCGGCAGGAAGAACTCCGCGATGTTGAACCGCGAGTCGACGAAGTCGCGCGCGAACCGGCGGACCGGTCCCTTGTCACGCGCGGGCAGGTACCGCTCGTCGCCGCTCGCCAGCGCCTGGCGCTGCCGCTCCAGCGCGGCACGACGCTCCTCGCGCTGGCGCTTGGCGGCCTCCTTCCGCGTCATCGACGTGTTGGCGACGCTGCGGCGCTGGGACTGGGCCTCACTGCGCTTGGGCGTGGGCCTGCCCTTCGGGGCCTGCGGGTCGCGGGGCTGCTTGGAGAAGTTCACCGGCGCCTTGTCGGCTGCCTGGGCCTTCTCATCCTTCGCACGGCTACGGAACACAAAACCCAAGGGTAAGGGCTTCCCGGGCATGGACCCCAGTCGCGTGGGGAACGATCCGGCAACACCAGTCGTCTGTAAGGGGACAGAGGGGACGTTGTGTACGCACCCGGTCGTTCCCCGGGAGGTACGGCTCAGGTTACCGGGGGTACCCCCCGTAACCCCGGGGATCACCTACTCCCTACGCCGGAGTGGGAGCGTGCTCAGTCGTCCTTGGGGATGAGCGCATCCGTCCCCGAACAGTGCGGTAATGGATGCAGGGCCCGTACTGTGGGTTCTGTCGCAGGTGCTGGAGCCGGAGTCGGTCAGAAGGGGGCGCGCGAAGCCCATGAGCGGTGTCATGAAGCGTATGGGGATGATCTTCCGCGCGAAGGCGAACAAGGCCCTTGACCGGGCCGAGGACCCGCGCGAGACCCTCGATTACTCGTACCAGAAGCAGCTGGAGCTGCTCCAGAAGGTCCGCCGCGGCGTCGCCGACGTGGCGACCTCACGCAAGCGACTGGAACTCCAGCTGAACCAGTTGCAGTCCCAGTCCACCAAGCTGGAGGACCAGGGTCGCAAGGCGCTCGCGCTGGGCCGTGAGGACCTGGCCCGCGAAGCGCTCTCCCGCCGTGCCGCCCTCCAGCAGCAGGTGACCGACCTGGAGACGCAGCACGCGACGCTCCAGGGCGAGGAGGAGAAGCTCACCCTCGCGGCCCAGCGGCTCCAGGCCAAGGTCGACGCCTTCCGCACGAAGAAGGAGACGATCAAGGCGACGTACACGGCGGCCCAGGCGCAGACCCGGATCGGCGAGGCCTTCTCCGGCATCTCCGAGGAGATGGGCGACGTCGGCCTGGCGATCCAGCGCGCCGAGGACAAGACGGCCCAGCTCCAGGCCCGCGCCGGCGCGATCGACGAGCTGCTCGCCTCCGGTGCCCTCGACGACCAGTCCGGCATGCACAAGGACGACATCCAGGCCGAGCTGGACCGGCTCTCCGGTGGTACGGATGTAGAGCTGGAACTGCAGCGGATGAAGGCCGAGCTGGCCGGAGGCTCGAGCAGTGGGCAGCAGGCCCTCGAAGGTGGCACGGGCCGGCAGCAGTCCCAGCAGCAGCCGCAGGACACCCCGCGCTTCGACAAGCAGTAGGGGCCCACGCCTAGGAGGGCGACATGATCGTACGGATCATGGGGGAGGGCCAGGTGAGGCTGGCCGACGGCCACCTCACCGAACTGAACAAGCTGGACGACGAGCTCCTGGCGGAAATGGAGAACGGCGACGGCCCCGGCTTCCGCCGCACCCTCCAGGCCCTGCTGACCAGGGTCCGAGACCTGGGCGAACCCTTGCCCGACGACTCCCTGGAACCATCGGAACTGATCCTCCCGTCCCCGGACGCGACACTCGAGGAGGTCCGGGAGCTGCTGAGCGACGACGGGTTGATTCCGGGCTGAAGCTGCGTAACGGCGGGCATTCGTGCCGCCTGGGGCGGCACG
>NZ_WWIQ01000008.1:167777-181260 GCF_009862985.1 Streptomyces sp. SID5464
CGGGTGGGCGCGGCGGCACCCCGCAGCGCCGGGTTGCGCAGTCGCCCCGCCCCCAGCCCCCACGCCGGGCACCTCACACCCGGACGTCCAGCCCGGCTACCGTAAACCCCCGTGAGCACCCTCCAGCGGGCGAAATGCCAGGCCAAGGCACACCCACTGGCCATGGACGCGGTCCTGGCCGCAGCCGTCCTGGCCTGCATGGTCGCCGGCTCGTTCGTGGAGCCCCGCCACCGTGACAGCGTCAGCTGGGCCCTGCGCACCCCCGACACCCTCAGCCTCCTCCTCATCACCCTCGGCGCCGCCGCCCTGGTCTTCCGCCGTCGCGCCCCGATGACGGTCCTGGCCCTCACCGGCACCGTCTCCGTCGTCGAGTCCGTCACCGGCGACCCCCGCGCCCCCGTCGCCATGTCCGCGGTCATCGCCCTGTACACCGTCGCCTCCACCACCGACCGCCCCACCACCTGGCGGGTCGGCCTGCTCACCATGACCGTGCTGACCGGCTCCGCCATGGCCGCCGGCGGCCTGCCCTGGTACGCCCAGGAGAACCTCGCGATCTTCGCCTGGACGGGCATCGGCGCCACCGCCGGCGACGCCGTCCGCAGCCGCCGCGCCTTCGTCCAGGCCATCCGCGAACGCGCCGAACGCGCCGAACGCACCCGCGAGGAGGAGGCCCGCCGCCGGGTCGCCGAGGAGCGCCTGCGCATCGCCCGGGACCTGCACGACGTCGTCGCCCACCACATCGCCCTGGTCAACGTCCAGGCCGGCGTCGCCGCGCACGTCATGGACAAGCGGCCCGACCAGGCCAAGGAGGCCCTCGCCCACGTCCGGGAGGCCAGCCGTTCCGCACTCAACGAACTCCGCGCCACCGTCGGACTGCTGAGACAGTCCGGCGACCCGGAGGCCCCCACCGAACCCGCCCCCGGCCTGGACCGCCTCGACGAACTCACCGGCACCTTCCGCAACGCCGGCCTGCACATCGAGGTCGCCCGCGCCGACCAGGGCACCGCCCTCCCCGCGGCCGTCGACCTGGCCGCCTACCGGATCATCCAGGAGGCCCTCACCAACGTGCAGAAGCACGCCGGGCCCCAGGCCAAGGCAGAGGTCAGTGTCGTACGGGTCGGGCCGAACATCGAGATCACCGTCCTGGACGACGGCAGCGGCGAGGACGAGGACCCGGGCAGCGGCGGCGGGCACGGGCTGCTCGGCATGCGGGAACGCGTCACCGCCCTGCGCGGCACCCTCACCACCGGTCCCCGCTACGGCGGCGGCTTCCGTGTCCATGCGATCCTGCCGGTCAAGAACCGCACCCCCGGGGAGGACCCCGCATGACGATCCGTGTCCTGCTCGCCGACGACCAGGCGCTGCTCCGCAGCGCCTTTCGTGTGCTCGTCGACTCCGAGCCCGACATGGAGGTGGTGGGCGAGGCCTCCGACGGAGCGGAGGCGGTACGGCTGACGAAGGAGCAGCGCGCCGACGTCGTCCTCATGGACATCCGGATGCCCGGCACCGACGGTCTCGCGGCGACCCGCATGATCAGCGCCGACCCGGACCTCGCCGACGTCCGCGTGGTCATCCTGACGACGTTCGAGGTCGACGACTACGTCGTGCGGTCGCTGCGCGCGGGCGCCTCCGGCTTCCTCGGCAAGGGCGCAGAGCCCGAGGAACTGCTGAACGCCATCCGCATCGCGGCCGGCGGCCAGGCCCTGCTGTCCCCGGCGGCCACCACGGGTCTGATCTCCCGCTTCCTCGCCCAGGAGGACCCGGCCGACGACGACCGCGACCCGGCCCGCGGCGAGCGGCTCGACTCACTCACCGTCCGGGAGCGCGAGGTGCTGGTCCAGGTCGCCGGCGGTCACTCCAACGACGAGATCGCCGAGCGGCTGGAGGTCAGCCCGCTGACGGTGAAGACGCACGTCAACCGGGCCATGGCCAAGCTGGGCGCCCGGGACCGGGCCCAGCTCGTGGTCATCGCGTACGAATCCGGCCTGGTCCGTCCAAGGGTGGAGTGAGTTCCAGCCGGGCGTACTGCGGCGGGAGTATGCGCCGGATAAGGAAATGGACCTGGGGCCTACGAATCGGCCCTCCCGCATGGCCCAGGGTGTAAGGGCGGGCGCTCATCTGTGCGCCCACTGCCGCTTCTGCCGTTAAACAGAAGAGAGACCCTGACCCATGTCCTGGCTGTCGAGATTCAGCCTCGCGCAACGGGCCCTGATCGGGCTGATGTCGATCATCGCGCTCGTCTTCGGGGCGATCGCGATCCCCCAGCTCAAGCAGCAGCTGCTGCCCACCATCGAACTGCCCATGGTGTCCGTGCTGGCGCCGTACCAGGGCGCGTCCCCGGACGTGGTCGAGAAGCAGGTCGTCGAGCCCATCGAGGACAGCCTCGAAGCCGTCGACGGCATCAGCGGCGTGACCTCCACCGCCACCGAGGGCAACGCCGTGATCATGGCGTCCTTCGACTACGGCAACGGCACCGAACAGCTCGTCGCCGACGTGCAGCAGGCGGTCAACCGGGCCCGCGTCCAGCTCCCGGACGATGTGGACCCGCAGGTCGTCGCCGGTTCCACGGACGACATCCCGACCGTCGTCCTCGCCGTCACCTCCGACCGGGACCAGCAGGCCCTGGCCGACCAGCTCGACAAGACCGTCGTGCCGGACCTGAAGAGCATCGACGGCGTCGGCCAGGTCACCGTCGACGGTGTGCGGGACCTCCAGGTCGCCGTCACGCCCGACGACGCGAAGCTGGCGAAGGCCGGCCTCACCTCGCAGTCCCTCGTCCAGGCGCTCCAGGCGGGCGGCGCGACCGTCCCGGCCGGCTCCTTCGACGAGGACGGCGCCAACCGCACGGTCCAGGTCGGCGGCGGCTTCACCTCGTTGAAGCAGATCCAGGACCTGATGGTCACGGGCGAGCCCGGCAAGGGCAAGCCGGTGCGCCTGGCCGACGTCGCCACGGTGAAGCAGCAGGAGGCCCCGGCCGACTCCATCACCCGCACCGACGGCAAGCCCAGCCTCGCCGTCGCCGTCACCATGGACCGCGACGGCAGCGCGGTCGCGATCTCCGACGCCGTCCAGGACAAGCTCCCGGACCTGCGCAAGGACCTCGGCTCCGGCGCGAGCCTCACGGTCGTCAGCGACCAGGGCCCGGCCGTGTCGAAGTCCATCAAGGGCCTCACCACCGAGGGCGCGCTCGGTCTGCTCTTCGCGGTCCTGGTGATCCTCGTCTTCCTGGCCTCGATCCGCTCCACCCTCGTGACCGCGGTGTCCATCCCGCTGTCCGTGGTCCTCGCCCTGATCGTGCTGTGGACCCGCGACCTGTCGCTGAACGTCCTCACGCTGGGCGCGCTGACCATCGCCATCGGCCGGGTCGTCGACGACTCGATCGTGGTCCTGGAGAACATCAAGCGCCACCTCGGCTACGGCGAGGAGCGCCACTCGGCCATCCTCAACGCGGTCCGCGAGGTCGCGGGCGCGGTGACGTCCTCGACGCTCACCACGGTCGCGGTGTTCCTGCCGATCGGCCTCGTCGGCGGCATGGTGGGCGAGCTGTTCGGCTCGTTCAGCCTCACGGTGACGGCCGCGCTGCTGGCGTCCCTTCTCGTCTCCCTGACGGTCGTGCCGGTGCTGTCGTACTGGTTCCTGCGGCCCCCGAAGGGCACCCCGGAGGACGCGGACGAGGCCCGCCGGCTCGCCGAGGAGAAGGAGGCCAAGAGCCGTCTCCAGCGCATCTACGTCCCGGTCCTGCGCTTCGCGACCCGCCGCCGGCTCACCAGCGTGGCCCTCGCGATCGTCGTCCTGGTCGGCACGTTCGGCATGGCGCCGCTGCTGAAGACGAACTTCTTCGACCAGGGGGAGGTCGAGGTCCTCACCGTCAAGCAGGAGCTGAAGCCCGGCACCAGCCTGGAGGCGACGAACGACCGGGCCAAGAAGGTCGAGCAGCTCCTCGCCGGCACCAAGGGCGTGAAGGACTACCAGGTCACGGTCGGCTCGTCCGGCTTCATGGCGGCCTTCGGCGGCGGTACGGACACCAACCAGGCCTCGTACCAGGTGATGCTGGACGACTCGGCGTCGTACGAGGACGTCCAGGACGACATCGAGAAGGGTCTGGCCGGGCTGAAGGGCATCGGCACGACCACCATCTCCGCCGGTGACGGCTTCGGCGCCCAGGACCTCAGCGTGGTCGTGAAGGCCGCCGACGCCGACGTGCTGCGCACGGCGTCCGAGGAGGTCCGCAAGACGGTCGCCTCGCTCGACGACGTCACGGACGTCACCAGCGACCTGGCGACCAGCGTGCCCCGGATCTCCGTGAAGGCCAACGACAAGGCGGCCGCGGCCGGCTTCAACGACCAGACCCTGGGTGCCGCCGTCGCCCAGGCCGTCCGCGGCACCACGGCCGCCAAGGCGGTCCTGGACGACACCGAGCGCGACGTCGTCATCCGCTCGGAGAAGCCCGCGACGACGCTGAAGCAGCTTCGGGACCTGCGCCTGGGCGCGGTCAAGCTCGGCGACATCGCGACGGTGAGGCTGGTCGACGGCCCGGTGTCGATGACCCGTATCGACGGCCAGCGCGCGGCCACCATCACCGCGAAGCCGACCGGCGACAACACGGGCGCGGTGAGCACCAAGCTCCAGTCGAAGATCAACGCGCTGAAGCTGCCCGACGGCGCCACCGCGTCGATCGGCGGTGTCTCCGAGGACCAGGACGAGGCGTTCGCCAACCTGGGCCTGGCGATGCTGGCGGCCATCGCGATCGTCTTCATGCTGCTGGTGGGCACCTTCCGGTCCCTGGTCCAGCCGCTGATCCTGCTCGTCTCCATCCCGTTCGCGGCCACCGGCGCGATCGGCCTGCTGGTGGCCACCGGCACGCCGATGGGCGTCCCCGCGATGATCGGCATGCTGATGCTGATCGGCATCGTGGTGACGAACGCGATCGTGCTGATCGACCTGATCAACCAGTACCGCAAGCAGGGTTACGGCGTCGTCGAGGCCGTGGTCGAGGGCGGCCGGCACCGCCTGCGCCCGATCCTCATGACGGCCCTGGCGACGATCTTCGCCCTGCTGCCGATGGCCCTCGGCATCACCGGCGAGGGCGGCTTCATCGCCCAGCCGCTGGCCGTGGTCGTGATCGGCGGCCTGGTGACGTCGACCCTGCTGACGCTGCTGCTGGTGCCCACGCTGTACGCGATGTTCGAACTCCGCAAGGAGCGCCGGGCGAAGAAGCGGGCGGCGAAGAAGGGCCTTCCGGCCCAGCGCACGGAGGCGGCCGAGGAGCCGGCACCGGCGCAGGTCTGACCCTCGTACGACACGTGAGGCCCCACCCGGACACCGGGTGGGGCCTCACGTCACGCGGAAGGCAGCGCCAGCATCCGCTCCAGGGCGAGCTTCGCGAACGCCTCGGTCTCCTTGTCCACCTCGATGCGGTTGACCAGGTTGCCCTCGGCCAGCGACTCCAGGGCCCAGACCAGGTGGGGGAGGTCGATGCGGTTCATGGTCGAGCAGAAGCAGACCGTCTTGTCGAGGAAGACGATCTCCTTGCCCTCCGGCGCGAAACGGTTCGCCAGGCGGCGGACCAGGTTCAGCTCCGTGCCGATGGCCCACTTGGACCCGGCCGGCGCGGCCTCCAGGGCCTTGATGATGTACTCCGTCGAGCCGACGTAGTCCGCCGCGGCCACGACCTCGTGCTTGCACTCGGGGTGGACCAGGACGTTCACGCCCGGGATGCGCTCGCGCACGTCGTTCACCGAGTCCAGGCTGAAGCGGCCGTGCACCGAGCAGTGGCCGCGCCACAGGATCATCTTCGCGGCGCGCAGCTCGTCGGCCGTCAGCCCGCCGTTCGGCTTGTGCGGGTTGTAGACGACGCAGTCGTCCAGGGACATGCCCATGTCCCGCACCGCCGTGTTCCGGCCAAGGTGCTGGTCCGGCAGGAAGAGCACCTTCTCACCCTGCTCGAAGGCCCAGTCCAGGGCTCGCTTGGCGTTCGAGGAGGTGCAGATCGTGCCGCCGTGCTTGCCCGTGAACGCCTTGATGTCCGCGGACGAGTTCATGTACGAGACGGGCACGACCTGCTCGGCTATCCCGGCCTCGGTCAGCACGTCCCAGCACTCGGCGACCTGCTCGGCCGTCGCCATGTCGGCCATCGAGCAGCCGGCGGCCAGGTCGGGCAGGACGACCTTCTGGTCGTCGGACGTCAGGATGTCCGCGGACTCCGCCATGAAGTGCACACCGCAGAACACGATGTACTCGGCCTCCGGACGCGCCGCGGCGTCCCGGGCCAGCTTGAAGGAGTCCCCCGTGACGTCGGCGAACTGGATGACCTCGTCGCGCTGGTAGTGGTGGCCGAGCACGAAGACCTTGTCTCCGAGCTTCTCCTTCGCCTTGCGGGCGCGCTCCACCAGGTCCGGGTCGGACGGCGAGGGCAGGTCGCCGGGACACTCCACGCCGCGCTCGCTCTTCGGGTCGGCCTCACGGCCGAGGAGCAGCAGGGCGAGGGGCGTCGGCTGTACGTCGAGCTCCTGGGTTTGGGCGGTGGTCACGACACGCACCCTTTCTGTTCCGCGACTTTTCGTCGATTTGACGCTATCTATCATAACCGCTTCACGTCACTTTGACGATGGCCATAGCGTCGGTGTGACGTGAATCCCGGTGGGCCCGCGTTCATTCCCGGGAAGGCCCAAAAAGAGCCGTTTTCCGGTTCCCGGCGCGTGTGCGAGCATGAAGAGGAGCCGAGATCGAGCGCCCGGCCCGGAATGAATCCGAGGCCCCGCCGGTTGCAACCGTCGGCAAGCAGTCTCCGTACAACCCGGGAGAGATGTAGATGTCCGTATCGGACGAGACCAGCACCGTCACCGACGGCATCATCCTGACCGACGCCGCCGCGTCCAAGGTCAAGGCGCTGCTCGACCAGGAAGGCCGCGACGACCTCGCGCTGCGCGTCGCCGTCCAGCCCGGCGGCTGCTCCGGCCTGCGCTACCAGCTCTTCTTCGACGAGCGTTCCCTCGACGGGGACGTGGAGAAGGACTTCGGCGGTGTGAAGGTCGTCACCGACCGCATGAGCGCCCCGTACCTGGGCGGAGCCACGATCGACTTCGTGGACACGATCGAGAAGCAGGGTTTCACGATCGACAACCCCAACGCGACGGGCTCCTGCGCCTGCGGCGACTCCTTCAGCTGAGCCTGCCGAGCCGCTTCCCGCGGCCGCGGACATGACGAAGGCGGCGGTCCCCTCCGACGGGGCCGCCGCCTTCGCGCTGTGTCGTCGCCTTCGCGCTGTGTCGTCCTAACGCTCCCGCGTCGGGGGCGCCGGCAGCCGCGCGCCCTCCTTGGCCAGCGGGATCGCCTTGCCGTCCGAGCTCACGACCGCACGGGTGCCGAGCGGCTCATCCAACTGCACGGTCTGCTGGAACTGCTTGGCGATCAGGATGCAGACCTGGTCCGGCCACGGGGTCGACGTCACCGTGACCTTCACCTCGTCCCCGCTCTCGCTCGCCTTCACGTCGTAGTCGGAGCACACCCCGCCCGTGAAGGTCACGGTCAGCTCCGAGCCCTCGGCCCGGTAGCCGTCCACCTTGACGTCACGCGGCTCCGGAGCCGACGTCGGCCGGTCGCTCGGCCCGCTCGGCGTGGGGGAGGCCAGGTACTTCGGGTCGACCGCCGGGTAGGTCACCGTGAACGGGTCCTTCGCGCCCGGCGCCGTCACCTCGAACAGCCAGGACGGCACCAGCGCCTGCCGCCCGTCCACGAAGTGCGAGGCCAGCCCGAACACCGCGTTCCGCACCGTCACCGCGTCCTGCTCGGGTGCGTCGCTCGCCGACTGCCCGCAGGGCTGCTCCAGCCGGTCCTTCAGCGGCACGGGGCTCGCGCAGCCGCCGATGCCCATGCGGTGGTCGCCCGTCGGCCGCTTCTCCATCAGCTCCAGCGCCTTCGCGGCGCCGACCACGGGGTACGTGTCCCCCTTCACCGGCGTCTTCAGCTGGCCGCTGCCGCCGACGACCTCGCCGTCGGAGCCGACCGTGACCCCGGTAGTCCAGCCGTGCGTCGGCAGTCCGCCGACCTCGGGAGCGGCGTTCACCACCCGCTGGGCGCCCATGACCTGGCTCGCGTCGAGCTTCGCGTCGTCCTGACCCAACGCCTTCAGCACGGGCGCCGCGGCCTTCTCTGCCTCCGCCTCGCTCACCGGGCTGCCGCCGGGCCGCGGAGCGGTGCAGGCGTCGCTGCCCTTGCAGTCGTCGGTGCCCGGGGCGTACCGGCTGAAGGTCCAGGCTCCCGGCGCCTGCCTGTTCACCTGGAGGCTCGGCCCCGAACCGTCCTGACCGGCCCCGACCTTCCACGCCTCGCCCTGCGCCACCGGAGTCCCCTCGACCCCGAGGGCCTTCACCAGCCGGGCCACGTCCTCCTTGGCGACCTGACCCCGCGCCCGGTACACCGGCGCTTCACCGGGACCGTCCGGAAGCGGGCCGTCGACCCGGTAGGTGGCGCCGTAGGGGTTCGGCTCACCGGGCGCGATGCCGTTGCCGCCGGACGTCGGTTCCGAGTACCCGTCGAGCGCGAGCGGCGGGGGAGTGTCGTCCCCACCGGGCGCGCCGGACGTCGCACCGTCGCCGGATCCGCCGGAGGCGTTGGCCGCGAGCCAGGCCCCGCCACCGCCGATCAGCAGCACGGCGGCGGCGACGGAGGCGATGATCGCGGGCGTCCGCGACCGCCCACCGCCGGGACGGACCAGGTGCTCTTCGTCGCGGGGCAGGTCGCCGTCGGGTGCGGGGGGTGTTTCCGCCTGCGCTTCCGGCGCCGGCCCGCCCTTCTCGGCGCCGGCACCACGCGTACCGGCTTCCTCGGCGTCGGCACTACGCGTACCGGTGTCTTCGGCGTCGGCTTCCCGGGCCTCTGTCGTGCCGGTCTTCTCCACTTCGGCTTCCGATGCGCCGGGCTCTTCGGCCGTCGCGGTCGCGTCGTCCGTCGTCTCCGCCTCGGAAGCCCGCGCGTCATCACCCGACGTCTCGAAAGCCTCAGCGGCCTCGTCGGCCCCCGCGGCGCCCGCCGACGCCTCGGCCTCCGCCGGAGCCCCGGCGCCCGCCGAACCCCGCTCCTCGACCTCCGGGGTGCCGGCGGATCCGGCGCCGCCCACATCCCTGGCGTCGTCGTCGTTGTCGGGTCGCTCGGTGTTCACCGCATCGCTCCTTCGGCTGCACAGCTGTCCCATGGGACCCGGCCCGGTCCGACACGGGCCGCTGTCGGGTCGTATCCCGCCTCCCCTTTACGGGGGACAGCGATGGGACGCAGCGGGGGAGCGCACGGTTCCCGGTAGCGCGCCGCTCAGTCCCCGTAGTCCGACATCGCGTCGAGCAGCCGAGCCGACGCCGGGGGCACGGTCACACCGTGGATCAGGGCCGGGGAGACCGGGCGAGAGGCGACCCGGTCGGGAACCGCCCAGTGGGGAGCCATCCGGGCCCCGTCGCCCTGCAGCGACGCCAGGTCGCCTTCGAGATCGACCGGAACGGGCACCTGGACCTTGAGGTTCGTCATATCCGCACCGTATGCACGCCGGACCTCACGGAGAAAGATCTACTATCGGGTAGTTTCGATGCCTTCAGAGCAGCCCCGTCCACCCGATAGCGTGAAGCGTCAAGGTCCGCCTCCCTCAGGAGAGTCCACGCCGTGCGCATCGCAGTCACCGGCTCCATCGCCACCGACCACCTCATGACCTTCCCCGGCCGCTTCGCCGACCAGCTCGTAGCGGACCAGCTGCACACGGTCTCGCTGTCGTTCCTGGTCGACAAGCTCGACGTCCGCCGCGGCGGCGTCGCCGCGAACATCGCGTTCGGCATGGGACAGCTCGGCACCCGCCCGATCCTGGTCGGCGCCGCGGGCGCGGACTTCGACGAGTACCGGGCCTGGCTCGACCGGCACGGCGTCGACACCGACTCCGTCCGCATCTCCGACACGCTGCACACCGCCCGCTTCGTGTGCACCACCGACGCCGACCACAACCAGATCGGCTCCTTCTACACCGGCGCCATGAGCGAGGCCCGCCTCATCGAGCTCAAGACCGTCGCCGACCGCGTCGGCGGTCTCGACCTGGTCTCCATCGGCGCGGACGACCCGGAGGCCATGCTCCGCCACACCGAGGAGTGCCGCTCCCGGTCCATCCCGTTCGCCGCCGACTTCTCCCAGCAGATCGCCCGGATGGACGGCGAGGAGATCCGCATCCTGCTGGACGGGGCGACGTACCTCTTCTCCAACGAGTACGAGAAGGGCCTCATCGAGTCCAAGACCGGCTGGACCGACGCGGAGATCCTGTCCCGGGTGGGCCACCGGGTGACCACCCTCGGCGCGCAGGGCGTGCGCATCGAGCGGGCCGGCGACGACCCGATCGAGGTCGGCACCCCGGACGAGGAGCGCAAGGCCGACCCGACCGGCGTCGGCGACGCCTTCCGCGCGGGGTTCCTCTCGGGCCTGGCGTGGGGCGTCTCCCTGGAGCGTGCCGCGCAGGTCGGCTGCATGCTGGCGACTCTCGTCATCGAGACGGTGGGGACGCAGGAGTACCAGTTGCGCCGCGGGCACTTCATGGAGCGGTTCACCAAGGCGTACGGGGATGAGGCCGCGGCGGAGGTGCAGGCCCATCTGGCCTGAGACCGTTCTTGGCTGCGGGCGCGTGGGGGTACTTCGCGCAGTTCCCCGCGCCCCTTGAGCCTCTCAGCTCGCCCGGCGGACCAGGTACGCCGTTCCTTGGTCCGCCGGCTCCTCGCCCACGTACTCCTGGTCTCGCATCTCGCACCACGCCGGGATGTCCAGGCGGGCCGCCTCGTCATCCGACAGGACCCGGACCAGGCCCCCCACGGGGACGTCGCCGATCACCTTGGCCAGTTCGATCACCGGAATCGGGCAGCGCTTGCCGAGGGAGTCCACGACCAGGACGTCCTCCTCGCGGGCGACCTCGGAGGCAACCGGCGCGCCCAACTTCTCCCGCACCGCCGCCACGGCCCCGGGCAGCACCTCCAGGAACCGGTCGACATCGTCCTCGGCCACCCCCGCCGGCAGGGAAACCCGCACGTTCCCCTCACTCAGCACACCCATCGCCCGGAGCACATGGCTCGGCGTCAGCGTGCTGCTCGTGCAGGACGAACCGGACGAGACGGAGAAACCCTCCCGGTCCAGCTCGTGCAGCAGGGCCTCCCCGTCGACATAGAGGCAGGAGAAGGTGACGACGCCGGGCAGCCTGCGCACCGGGTCACCGACCACCTCGACGTCCGGCACCGCCTGCGGCACCCGTACCCGGATCCGGTCCGTCAGCGCCCGCAGCCGCAGGGCCTCCTCGGCCGCCTCGGCCCGTACGGCCCGCAGCGACGCGGCCGCCGCCACGATCGCCGGGATGTTCTCGAAGCCGGCCGCCCGCCCCGACTCCCGCTCGTCCACCGGCCCTTGCGGCGCGAACCGAACGCCCTTGCGGACGACGAGCAGGCCGACCCCCGCCGGTCCGCCCCACTTGTGTGCGCTGGCCGCGAGCAGTGACCAGTCACCCTGCACCGGCCCCCACGCCAGCGACTGCGCCGCGTCCACCAGCAACGGCACGCCCGCCGCCCGGCACACCTCGGCCACGGCCGCGACGGGCTGCTCCGTCCCCACCTCGTGGTTCGCGGACTGGAGGCAGGCCAGCGCCGTGTCCGCACGCAGGGCTGCGCCGTACGCCGCCGGATCCACCCGTCCCGTGCGGTCCACCGGGACCTGTGTGACGGTCCCTCCGGCGGCATCGAGGAGCTCCGCCGAATGCAGTACAGACGAGTGTTCGACCGCTGACACGATCAGGTGGCGCCCGACCCGCCTCCGCCCGGCCAGCGCCCCGGCAATCCCCGTATGGACGGCACGCGTTCCGGACGACGTGAAGATCAGTTCGTCCGGCCGGCAGTCCACCGCCTCGGCAGCGGCCTCCCGCGCCGCGTCCAGCAGCACCCGGGCACGCCGTCCCTCCCTGTACAGGCGCGCGGGATCCGCCCACCCCTCGTCGAGCGAGGCCAGCAGGGCCTGCCGTGCAATCGGATGAAGCGGAGCAGCGGAAGCGGCATCGAAGTAACCCACACAGCAACGCTAGAACGCCCAGCGCGCAGACGTCCCCAAAGGGGCGCGGGGAACTGCGCGAACCGCCACGAACAACCCGCAGCCGCCAAACCAGCGAACCACCCACCCCACAAGGCACCCCTCCCCGAGAACCCCCGGAGGGCGTCGGCTAGGGTTTGGTCCGCATAAACATCCAAACCCCTGCCCGACGCAGGGCGGCGACCGACCAGCGAGAAGGCCAGGCCGCAGCCGATCCGCGCGGGCGAGACTCTCGGGAAGGCGCTACGTGAGTCCCAACGGCTCCGACCGCTCGCCGCGGCGCCCGATGCGGCGGAAGCTGCTGCAGGCACTGACCGCGGGCCTGGTCTTGGCGACAGCCACCGGTTGCTCGTACAACTGGGAAGACTTCCCCCGCCTTGGTATGCCCACCCCGACCACGGAAGAGGCTCCGCGGATCCTCTCCCTGTGGCAGGGGTCCTGGGCGGCTGCGCTCGCCGTTGGCGTGCTGGTGTGGGGTCTGATCCTGTGGAGTGCTTTCTTCCACCGGCGCAGCCGCACCAAGGTCGAGGTTCCTCCGCAGACCCGGTACAACATGCCCATCGAGGCGCTGTACACCGTGGTCCCGCTCATCATCGTCTCGGTGCTGTTCTACTTCACCGCCCGCGACGAGTCCGAGCTGCTCAGCCTCAAGAAGAAGCCCGACGTCACGGTCAACGTGGTCGGCTTCCAGTGGAGCTGGTGCTTCAACTACATCGAGCCGGTCGCCGGTTCCACCGGTGACGCCAAGAAGTCCCCCGAGCTGGACGCGATCCCGGACCGGTTCAAGAAGGACTTCCCGGCCAACGCCGGCGGCGTCTACGACTGCGGCACCCCGGGCACCCGGAACCCGCAGAACGGCAACCCCGGCCCGACCCTGTGGCTGCCGAAGGGCAAGACGGTCCGCTTCGTCCTCACCTCGCGTGACGTCATCCACTCCTTCTGGGTGGTGCCGTTCCTGATGAAGCAGGACGTCATCCCGGGCCACACCAACGCCTTCGAGGTGACCCCCAACAAGGAGGGCACCTTCATGGGCAAGTGCGCCGAGCTCTGCGGCGTCGACCACTCTCGGATGCTGTTCAACGTGAAGGTCGTCTCCCCCGAGCGCTACGAGCAGCACCTCAAGGACCTCGTGGACAAGCAGCAGAACGGTTACGTTCCTGCCGGCATCGCGCAGACGAGCCACGAGAAGAACCGGGAGACGAACAACCTGTGAGCATCCTCAACGAACCCCAGGGTGCCGCGGCAGCAGGGTCCCACTACCAGGACGAGCTGCCGGTCAGGCGCCAGAACCGCGGCAGCGTCGTGGTCAAGTGGCTGACGACGACGGACCACAAGACGATCGGCACGCTCTACCTGGCGACGTCGTTCGCGTTCTTCGTCATCGGCGGCGTGATGGCGC
>NZ_WWIQ01000008.1:181364-181793 GCF_009862985.1 Streptomyces sp. SID5464
ACGTCGTTCGCGTTCTTCGTCATCGGCGGCGTGATGGCGCTGTTCATGCGCGCCGAGCTCGCCCGGCCTGGTCTGCAGATCATGTCGAACGAGCAGTTCAACCAGGCGTTCACGATGCACGGCACGATCATGCTGCTGATGTTCGCGACGCCGCTGTTCGCCGGCTTCGCGAACTGGATCATGCCGCTGCAGATCGGCGCGCCGGACGTGGCCTTCCCCCGGCTGAACATGTTCGCCTACTGGCTGTACCTGTTCGGCTCGCTCATCGCGGTGGGCGGCTTCCTCACCCCGCAGGGCGCGGCCGACTTCGGCTGGTTCGCCTACAGCCCGCTCTCGGACGCGGTCCGCAGCCCGGGCATCGGCGCCGACATGTGGATCATGGGTCTGGCCTTCTCCGGCTTCGGCACCATCCTCGGCTCGGTCAACTTC
>NZ_WWIQ01000008.1:181920-182708 GCF_009862985.1 Streptomyces sp. SID5464
GTCAACTTCATCACCACGATCATCTGCATGCGCGCCCCGGGCATGACGATGTTCCGCATGCCGATCTTCACCTGGAACGTGCTGCTGACCGGTGTGCTGGTCCTGCTCGCCTTCCCGGTCCTGGCCGCGGCCCTGTTCGCCCTGGAGGCGGACCGCAAGTTCGGTGCCCACGTCTTCGACTCCGCCAACGGCGGCGCGTTGCTGTGGCAACACCTCTTCTGGTTCTTCGGCCATCCAGAGGTGTACATCATCGCGCTACCGTTCTTCGGCATCATCTCCGAGGTCATTCCGGTCTTCTCCCGCAAGCCGATGTTCGGTTACACGGGTCTGATCGGCGCGACCATCGCGATCGCGGGTCTGTCCGTGACGGTGTGGGCGCACCACATGTACGTCACCGGCGGTGTGCTGCTGCCGTTCTTCTCCTTCATGACCTTCCTGATCGCGGTCCCGACCGGTGTGAAGTTCTTCAACTGGATCGGCACCATGTGGAAGGGCTCGCTCTCCTTCGAGACACCGATGCTGTGGGCCACCGGCTTCCTCATCACCTTCACCTTCGGTGGTCACGGGCGTGCTGCTGGCCTCGCCGCCGATGGACTTCCACGTCTCCGACTCGTACTTCGTGGTGGCCCACTTCCACTACGTCGTCTTCGGCACCGTGGTCTTCGCGATGTTCTCCGGCTTCCACTTCTGGTGGCCGAAGTTCACCGGCAAGATGCTCGACGAGCGCCTCGGCAAGATCACCTTCTGGACGCTGTTCATCGGCTTCCACGGCACGTTCCTCGTCCAGC
>NZ_WWIQ01000080.1:0-253 GCF_009862985.1 Streptomyces sp. SID5464
CGCGGAACCCCGCACCACGCCCAGCACCCGGTGCCCGTTGCGCCGGGCGTCCGACAACCGCTCCACCGCCAGCACGCCCACACCCTCGCCGGCACTGAAGCCGTCGGCCGAGGCGGCGAACGGCTTGCAGCGGCCGTCCTCCGCCAGGCCCCGCTGCCGGGAGAACTCGACGAACGCCGCGGGGTTGGCCAGCACCATCACCCCACTCGCGAGCGCGAGGGAGCACTCGCCCTGCCGCAGCGCCTGCACCGCC
>NZ_WWIQ01000081.1:0-250 GCF_009862985.1 Streptomyces sp. SID5464
GGATCGGGCAGGGGCGCGGAGCAAACGGGCCGGGGCGCGGAGCAATCGGACCGGGGCGCGGAGCAAACGGGCCGGGCTGTGGGCGGACCAGACCCAGCCGCGGCGGACCTGGCCGCGGGCGACCGGGCCGTGAGCGACCAGGCCGTGAGCGACCAGGCCGTGGCAGACCGGGCCCTGGGTGACCGAGCCGCGGCGGACCGGGCCGCAGGCGACCGGACCGTAGCGGAACGAGCCGCGGGCGACCGGGCCG
>NZ_WWIQ01000082.1:0-564 GCF_009862985.1 Streptomyces sp. SID5464
AGCACTTCGCCGACGGCGACCTGTTCTCCTGCGACGTCGAGCCCGGCTGGGCGCCGATGTCCACGAGCGGCCTCGCCCAGTGGGGGCCGCCGGCCACCCGCGACTTCCTCGGCGCGAGCCCCTCACCCCAGCGGGTCCGCGATGTCATCGAGGCCCTGCGCGGCGACAACGAGATGGACCCGGCACGACTGTTCGGCCTGCTCAAGGCCGCCAACTCCTGACCCCCTTCACAGAGAGCCATGTCATGAGCACCAATGTCCTGCGCACCGCCGACGGCTGGTGGGTCGTCCGCGGCGACCGGGCCGTTCCTGTCGAGACCAAGGCCGACACCACCGCCGAACTGGTGGCCGACCGCGCCTCCGTCCGCGAGGCCGCCGCCTCCGGCGAGCCCGGCAGGCCCGTGGCCGACCTGGTCGCGCTCTCGCCGGTCACCACGCCCTGCCGGGTGGTCGCCCAGATGGTCAACTACCGCAGCCATGCCCGGGATTCGGGCTTCACCGGCGACATCCCGCCCGCCTTCTTCCGCAAGGCGTCCGGCTCGGTCAGCGGCCCCGGCGAGGCCGT
>NZ_WWIQ01000082.1:708-957 GCF_009862985.1 Streptomyces sp. SID5464
TCCCTGCCCGTCGGCACGGTCGTCGAGGAGCGGGATCTGCCCGCGTACGTCGCCGGGCTGGTGATCACCAACGACGTCAGCGCCCGTGAGGTACAGCTGACCAAGACGCAGTTCTACGAGAGCAAGTCGTACCCCACCTTCACACCGACCGGGCCGTACCTGGCCCTGCTGGAACCGGAGGACTTCACCCACCTCCTCGACCTGCGCCTGAAGCTGAGCGTCAACGGCGAGCTGCGCCAGGACCGCACC
>NZ_WWIQ01000083.1:0-535 GCF_009862985.1 Streptomyces sp. SID5464
GTTCTTGCCGACCGCGTACTCCGGCAGGTTGTGCTCCGCGATCCCGGCACCCTTAATACTCTTCAGCCGGTCATGGTCAATGGGCTCCAGACACTCCTGCCCCACCATCTTCTGGAAGATCAGCAGTGAGTTGTCCATCAGGTCCACCTGTGGGCGGCCCTGCTTGACCTGGGCGATGATTTGCGCCGACTGGTAGTTGACCGTGGTGACCGTGATGCCGGTCTCCTTGGTGAACGGCTCGTAGATCGCCTTGGTGAGGGCGTCGTTGTAGGTGCCGCCGCTGTTGCTGACGACGAGCCGCTTCTTGCCGCCGCCCGAGGCGCGGCTTTCGCTGTTGCCCATGAGGGTGCCGCAGCCGGTCACCGCGGTGGCGGCGGCCAGCGCGCCTGCGGTACGGAGTACGGTTCTGCGTCCTATCCGGTTGGCTTCCATCGGGGCGCCTCCTGGTGATGGATGGGATTCGGGGGAAGGGAAAACGCTGGGGGGTGGGGTGGGGCCTTCGGGGCTGTCCGTGCGGGACGGTGTGCTTCGTGCG
>NZ_WWIQ01000084.1:0-505 GCF_009862985.1 Streptomyces sp. SID5464
GTCTTCGACCACCCCAGCCCGGCGGCCCTCACGGAGCACCTGCTGCCCCAACTCACCACCGCCGACGGCCCCGAAGGCACGGACGTGACCGATGTCCCGGGTGAGGAGGACATCCGCCGGGCGATCGCGGGTCTCTCCCTGGCCCAGCTGCGGGACGCCGGTCTCTTCGAACCGCTGATGGTTCTCACCGGACTGGGCTCCGCGGACGGTGCGGACGACACGGAGGAACAGAGCGCCATCGACGACATGGACGTCGACGACCTGGTCCAGGCGGCGCTCGCGGAAGACTCTTGATTCGACTCTGAAGGCAGGTTTCAGAATGGCGGCATCGAACGATTCCGTTGTGCGTGCGCTCCGGGCATCGATGAAGCAGAACGAGCGACTCCAGCGCGAGAACAACCGCCTGGCGGAGGCGGCCCGGGAGCCGATCGCGATCGTCGGTATGGCGTGCCGCTTTCCTGGCGGAGTCGCTTCCCCGGAAGACCTGTGGCGCGTCGTCGCCGAC
>NZ_WWIQ01000084.1:707-945 GCF_009862985.1 Streptomyces sp. SID5464
TTGGCGATGGATCCGCAGCAGCGGTTGCTGCTGGAGGTGTCGTGGGAGGCGCTGGAGCGGGCCGGGCTCAAGGCGGAGCAACTGCGGGGCAGCAGCACGGGCGTGTTCATCGGCGGCGCCACGTCCGCGTACATCTCTGATCTCAACCGCGTCCCGGACAGCGTCGAGGGCTACTCGCTCACCGGCAACACGCTGAGCGTGCTCTCGGGGCGCGTCTCGTACTTCCTCGGCCTGGAGG
>NZ_WWIQ01000085.1:0-393 GCF_009862985.1 Streptomyces sp. SID5464
CCATGGAGGCGGCCACCGCGAGGTCCTGATAGACCGTCTCGATGCCGTGGGCGCGTGCGCTCTGCGGACCGGAGAACTGGATCGGCTCGCCGTGCAGACGTATCTCGCCCGCGTCGGGGACCAGCGCGCCGGTGAGCGCCTTGATGAGGCTGGTCTTGCCGGCTCCGTTGTCGCCGATGACGGCCAGGACCTCGCCGGGCATCAGGTCGAAGTCGGCGCCGTCGATGGCGGTGACATGGCCGTAGCGCTTGACCAGACCGCGGGCCTGAAGGACGGGGGTGGGGGAGGTCATCGGGCCTTCTTCCGGGAGATCTGGTCGACGGTCACCGCGAGGATGACCAGGACGCCGGTGATCAGGGTCTGGTAGATCGAGGCGACCCCCATCAGCTGGAG
>NZ_WWIQ01000086.1:0-347 GCF_009862985.1 Streptomyces sp. SID5464
CCCCCACCGAACCACCCACCACAGCAAGCCGACGCCGCAACCCAGCACGACCCACCAGCCCAGCAGCCACCCCAGCCACATCCACACCCGGCCGCTCACCCACGAACGACACCAACCGCTCCACCTGACCCCGCAAACCACCCACACTGGCCGCCGACACCACCCACGGCACCAACCCCGAACCACCATCCACCACCGGCACGACAGGCTGGTCCACACACTCCTCGGCCGGAGCCTCCTCCACGATCACGTGGGAATTCGTGCCGCTGATCCCGAAGGAGGACACGCCGGCGCGGCGGACCCGCTCGCCACGCGGCCACGCCACACCCTCCGAGAGCAGGGAGACG
>NZ_WWIQ01000087.1:0-337 GCF_009862985.1 Streptomyces sp. SID5464
GGACGAGACCGATGAGGGATGGCATTTCTGACCGTGTACGCATCTGAATGTTCCTGGACATCTGTCAGAACCGCGCTGCGCCGATCCTTTGCTGTGCTGGCCGCGCTGCCCCTGCTCACGCTGGCCGCCTGCGGTTACGGCTCCCAAGCTAAGAGCGACGGGGCGGTGAAAATCCCGGCCGGGGCGAAGAAGATCGACGGTCTGGACAGCGTCAAGATCGGTTACTTCGGCAATCTGACCCACGCAACCGCGCTGGTGGGCATGCGGAAGGGTTTCCTTCAGCAGGCGTTGGGGGCCACGCGAGTGCAGCCGGCGGTCTTCAACGCCGGTCCGTCGG
>NZ_WWIQ01000088.1:0-330 GCF_009862985.1 Streptomyces sp. SID5464
TGGGCCGACGACGACAAGGGCTATCCGGACGCCCGGATCATCTTCGTCGACACCGAGACGTCGAACTGGACCTTCGACCCGGTGCGTGGCCAGTACTTCTTCCATCGCTTCTTCTCGCACCAGCCGGACCTCAACTACGAGAACCCGCGCGTCCAGGAGGAGATCCTGGCCGCGCTGAAGTTCTGGCTGGACCTGGGCATCGACGGCTTCCGGCTGGACGCCGTGCCGTATCTGTACGCGGCCGAGGACACCAACTGCGAGAACCTGCCCGCCACTCACGCGTTCCTCAAGCGCGTCCGCCGCGAGATCGACGCGCAGTACCCGGACACC
>NZ_WWIQ01000089.1:0-276 GCF_009862985.1 Streptomyces sp. SID5464
GTGGACACGGCGTGTTCGTCGTCGCTGGTGGCCTTGCACCTGGCGGTCCAGGCGCTGCGGCAGGGCGAGTGCTCCCTCGCCATGGCCGGCGGTGTCACCGTGATCGCCAGCCCGGGTGGATTCATCGACTTCTCCCGCCAGCGCGCACTGTCCCCCGAGGGCCGCTGCAAGCCGTTCGCGGCCTCGGCCGACGGCACGACCTGGGCGGAGGGCGTCGGCCTCCTCATGTTCGAGCGGTTGTCGGACGCGCGGCGCAACGGGCACCGGGTGCTGGGT
>NZ_WWIQ01000009.1:0-48438 GCF_009862985.1 Streptomyces sp. SID5464
GGGCCCTGGGTGACCGAGCCGCGGTGGACCGGGCCGTGGCAGACCGGGCCCCGGGTGACCGGGCCGTGGCCGACCGGACCGTAGCGGAACGAGCCGCGGGCGACCGGGTCGTGGCGGACCGAGTCCTGGGTGACCAGGTCGCGGCGGACCTGGCCGCGGGTGACCGGGCAGTAGCGGAACGAGCCATGGGCGATCGGGCCGTGGTCGCTCTGGACGGTCGTAACCGCCTGATCAGCGACTCCGCGCAGCGGTTGCTGACGCCCGAGCTGCTGGGGGCGCTGGAGCGTACGGCGGTGAGCGCGCGGCAGGCGGATGCCGTGGGTGAGGCCGGTCAGTCCGAGGACACGGGACCGGCCGAGCTGTCCGAGATGCGTGAACTGCCCCAGTCGGCCGAGGCGTCCGCGCTGCACGAGGGCGCTGGATGCGTCGTGCGGATCGATCCCGTACGGCTGGACGGCGCGGTCATCGGGATCGTCGCCGTCCTGGAGCCGCTCGCCGGTCCGGGGCCGTCCGTGCCGGTGCCTGCCCTGCCGCGCCCGTCCTGCTCGCTCACCGGTTCGTCGGTCCCCTGGCGGCACGCCGTCGGCCGTGCCGCCGAACTGGCCCGCTCGCCGGAGCCGTTGCTGCTGACCGGTGAGCGCGGAACGGGCAAGGCCGCTCTGGCTCTGGACCTGCTCGGCAGTGCGGCAGGGACGGCCGTCGAGATCGCCGACGCGGCGCTGGACGCCGGGCTCGAAAGGGCCTTGCCCACCTGGCCGGCCGATCGCCCGCTGCTGCTCCGGCACGCCGAGCGCCTCGCACAGCCCGGCGTGGCCGCGCTCAACTCCCTGCTCGACACGCACCCGGACACCCGGCTGCTGGTCACCTACACGCCCGGCGCGCCGGTGGGCCCCTGCCTCCAGCGTCTGCTGGACAAACTGTCCGCCCGCTCGCTGACCCTGCCCCCGCTGCGGGAACGCACCGAGGACATACGGGAGCTACTGCCGGCCCTGGCACCACGACCGGCCCCCGGACAACCGCCGCTGACCTGGACACTGGACGCCCTGCGCGCGCTCGAACGGTACCCGTGGCCCGGGAACGTCACCGAGCTGGCCCACGTCGTCCGGGCCCTCGCGGAGCACCGCCGGATGTCGGGGCCGGTCCGCCGGGCGGAGCTGCCGGACGCCGTGCGGGAAGGACCGGCCGCGCGGCCGCTCAGCCCGATGGAGCACGCCGAGCGCGCCGCGATCCTGGAGGCACTGCGCCGTCACGGCGGCAACAAGGCGCGCGCGGCGGCCGCGCTGGGAATCGGCCGGGCGACGCTGTACCGCAAGCTGCGGGGCTACCGAGGCTGAGGGCCGCACCGGCACGGCTCCCGCGCGGCCCGGCACTGCCCGGCACCCCTTCACCTCCCCCCTCAGCCTCCCAGTTCCTGCCGCAGCAGGACGCAATTGGCAGCGATCACTCCCCCGGTCACCACCACGGCCGCGGCAGTGGTGAGACGACGGTTCACGCAGCTCCCCATCACCGTGGTCCTGCTCGTCAGCCACACGAGGGGCACGAGGGTGAACGGCAGACCGAGAGACAGGGCGGCCTGGGACCAGAGCAGCGCGGTCGTCGCGTCGATCTGGAAGCCCAGCACCAGCAGGGCCGGTGCCACGGTGCAGAGGCGGCGGACCGTGGCCGGCACCGAGCGGCGGAGGAAACCGGCCATCGCCACCTGCCCCGCGTACGTGCCGACGGAGGACGACGCGAGGCCCGAGACGAGCAGGGCGAAGGCGAAGAGGAGCGCCACATGGCCGCCCAGAGCCTCCCCGAGCCCGGCGTGCACGCCCTCCAGGCCCTCGGGGCCCGTGCCGTCGCGCTCGAAAACACGCGCGGCCACCAGCAGCATCGACGCGTTGACCAGACCGGCCACACCCAGCGCGGCCCAGACGTCGGTGCGAACCCGGCGCAGCATCGGCCGCGCCGCCGCCCGCCCCCCGGGACGCGACAGAGCCTCGTCGACGACGGGCGCGGCTCGACGGTGACGAGACGTCAGGTCGGAGTGCACGTAGACGGCGTGCGGCATGACCGTGGCTCCGATGATCCCGGCGGCGAGCATCGCGCTCTCCCCGTCGGGCGCGGTGAACGTGAGTCCGGGCGCGTACGCCCCGGACTGTACGCCCGTCCACAGGAAGGAAGCCACGATCAGTGCGAGGAGCAGGGCGATCGTGCCCTCGAACGCACGCCGGTGGCGGGTCTCGAGTGCGAGAATCGCGAACGAGAGCACCGCAGTGATGATCCCGCCCGCCAGGAGCGGCAGGCCGAAGAGCAGGTTCAGGGCGATCGCGCCGCCCACGATCTCGGCCAGGTCGGTGGCGATCGCCACCAGCTCCGCCTGCACCCACAGAGGCATGACGACGTACCGAGGACAGTGCTCGCGGCAGAGCTGCGCCAGGTTGCGTCCCGAGGCCAGACCCGCCTTCGCGGACAGGTACTGGACGAGGATCCCCACGAGGTTGGCGGTGAGCAGGACCCACAGCAGGCCGGTTCCGTAGCCCGCGCCGGCGGAGAAGTTCGTCGCGAAGTTCCCCGGGTCGACGTAGGCGACGGCGGCGACGAACCCCGGCCCGATCAGCGCCGCTCCGAGCCTTCCGGGGCGTACGACGACGGGCGGCCGGGCGGAAGTCCCCTCCCTCATGCCGAATGGCGCAGGAGCTCACCGGGCCGGTGGCCCGCCCGTGCCCGCGGCAGTCTCTCCGTGAGTATCGCCTCGTGCAGCCCCCGGAGTTCCGCCGACGGTTCGAGGCCGACCTGGTCCACCATCACCGAGTGCAGGTCCCGGTAGACCTCCAGGGCCCGGGTGCGGTACCCCGAGTTGACGAGGGCGCGGATGTAGTTGGAGTTGAAGCCCTCGTGGAGGGGGTAGCGCGTCACCAGCGTGGACAGCTCTCCCAGCACCTTCCGGTCCCTGCCGAGTGCCAGTTCGGCCTCGATCTTCGCCTCGATCAGCGACAACCGTGCCTGCTCCAGGCCATGAATCTCGGCCTGGATGTACTGGCCGGCCTGCACGTCCATCAATGCCTGTCCGTGCCACAGGGACAGCGCGCTCTCCGCGGACCGCACGGCCCCCTCGTAGTCCTTCCTGTCCATCTCCTTGTGCGCCCGTCGTTCGAAATCCCGGAATTCTGTTACATCGAGATCCACCTGCGAGGCCGCGAGAATGTATCCGCCCGATCGATGCACCAGGTATTCTTTTGCCACCGTCCTGGCTGACACCCCGATCGATTCCGCCAGGAATCTACGAAGGTGCAGGATGTAAGTCTGCAGCGTTGTCATCGCACTCTTGGGCGGATTCTCCGTCCAGAGCTCGTCGATGATCTGGCCGGTAGACGTGACGTGGGGGAGATTGAGAAGCAGCAGCGCCAGAAGCTGTTTCTCCTTGTTGGACGACGGCGACGATTCCCGCTTGCTCGTGCTCACCGCCAGTGGCCCGAGAAGCCGAGCGAACAAGCTGCCCACCTACCTTGGTGAATGGCCACGCCGGCCGACGCCGGGTGACCGCGGTCCATGGCCCCGACCACGCTAGGTTTCGGACGTAAGATCTTTGCGCACGCCCCCACACACGAACGTAAGATCTTTGCGCACGTTCGCGAATATGACCGCTTATCGACGCATTGACGATCACCATGTTCGAAATTTCGCACGGCGCAAGAGAATGCGTGGTGTAGCGTGACCGCATTCCCCCGACGATTCGCTGCCGTGGAGGTGTGATCACGCAATGCGCGTTACGCTGACGACACTCGGAGCACGCGGCGACACTCAGCCGTTCGTGACGTTGGGACATGAATTGAGATCCCGTGGTCACGACGTTCGCATCGCCGCCCCGGCAGTGTATTCCGATGTCGTACACGAGGCCGGACTCGAATTGATACCGCTGCCCGGAGATCCTGGGGAATTCCTGCCCGGAAGGGCGTGGAAGTCCCTCGACGAGGACCGGCTCGCCGCCCGGGTGGGACGCACCACCTCCGCCGTCCGCCTGTCCCGTGCCCTGAGCGTGCTCCCCCAGCACACCCTGGAGGACCGCCGGGAGCTCGTCGAGCTCCTCGGCTCCGCGTGCAAGGGCGCCGACCTCGTCGTCAACTCCGTGCTCACCCGCCCGTACCACCTGCTCGTCGAGGACCCCACGCCCTGGGCCGCCGTATGCCTGATCCCCCAGTCGAGCACCGGTGCGTTCCCCGCCTTCGGCGCTCCCCCGCTTCCGCTCGGTTCCCCGTACAACCGGCTCACCCACCTGGCGCGCCGGCAGTGGGAGTGGCACTGCGCGCGCGGGCCCGTGAACAGGGTCCGGCGAGGCAGCGGGCACCGCCCGCTCGGCCTGCGGTCGCCGCTGCGGGCGATGGGCGAGAAGAACCCGATCCTGTATCCCTTCAGCCCCAGCCTCGTACCGCCGCCCGCCGACTGGCCGGCCAACTGCCACATGACCGGGTTCTGGTACTGGGACCGCACGACCTGGGAGCCCTCGGCCGACCTCCGCGCCTTCGTCGAGGAAGGGTCGCCGCCGGTGGTCTTCACCATGGGAAGCCTCTGGCCGCTGCACCGGAGGTACGGGATTTTCGCGATGGCGTGGGAAGCGGTGCGCAAGGCCGGCCGACGCATGGTCTTCGTCGGCGCCGACGACGGGGAGGAGTTGCCCCCCGGCGTCTTCCAGGTCACAGAGGCGGACCACCGCTGGCTCTTCCCCCGGGCCTCCTGCGTGATCCATCACGGCGGTCTGGGGACCATGTCGCAGGCCCTGCGCGCGGGCGTCCCGCAGATGTCCGTCCCAGCGCTGGTCGACCAGCCCTACTTCGCCGAGCGCCTGACGGAGTTGGGCGTGGCGTCGGCCCCGGTCCCCCTGGCCGGGCTCTCGGCCCCGAAGTTCGCGGCGTCCGTCGACGAGTGCCTGCGCAATCCGGATCTCGTGCGCCGGGCGGCCCAAGTGGCCCGCAGCGTACGGCAGGAGCCTGGTGTGACTCGGGCGGCGGAGGCCCTGGAGAGCTGGGTCGGCGCGGGCTGCCCCGGTATGTGACCGTCCCAGGGCCGGGGACGGCGGCGATCGCGAGGAGCGGCCCCGGGGAACGCAGTTCCCCGGGGCCCCTCGTCATCGCGTTCGGACTACGAACCGCCGTCCACGTGGACGTTCTCGCCGCAGATGTTGCCGTTGGCCGCGGAGGCGAGGTAGGCGATGCAGCGCGCCACCTCCTGCGGGGTGCTGAAGCGCCCCGACGCGATGCGCGACTGGAGGACCTCCAGTCTCTCCTTGGTCAGCACCCTCTCCAGTTGTTCGTTGAGGATGCCGCCCGGCGTCACCACGTTGGTCAGGACGCCCCGCCGCCCGTACTCCACGCCCAGACTCCTGGCGACGCCGAGCAGGGCCGCCTTGGTCGCACCGGCCGCCGTCTCGAACGGCGCGTCACCGGCCCACCCTCGTTCACAGCCCAGCGAGGACACCAGTACGACCCGTCCCCAGCCCGCCGACGCCATGAGGGGGATGACACGCTGAACGGTGAAAAGGGTCGACTCCAGATCGGTACGGACGCGCCGCCGGACGTCGTCCCTCGGCAGCGTGTCGAAAGGCGTCGTGGCCAAGGGCGCCGGCGGGGACATGGCGTTGGCCACCAGGATGTCCACCGAGCCCCAGGCCGACACGACGGCGTCGACGCACTCGTCGATCACGTCGGGCGACTCCAGGTCGTAGGCCACCGCCATGGCCCGCCCGCCCGCGCGTTCGATGTCGTGCACGAGGTTCTTCGCCGCAGCCTCGTTCGAACGGTAGGTGACGGCCACGCGGGCGCCCTCGGCGGCCAGCGTCCGGCAGGTGTGCGAACCGACACCGATGCCCGAACCGCCCGTGACCAGTGCCACCTTGTCCTTGATTCCGAGATCCATGCTTCCACCTTTCGGCTGTCGTTCGGCCTTTCGGCTGTCGCTCAGCGGACCACCGCGCCGCCGCTCACGTGCACGTCCTGTCCGTTCACGACCTGGTTGGCGGCCGAGCCGAGGACGACCACCATGGTGGCGACGTCGGCCGCCTCGACGAGGCGGCCCTGAGGGGACAGCGCGACGAACTCGTCCCGGTAGTCGGGGAACCACGGCTTGGTCACGTTGGTCTCGGTGCGGGTCAGACCGAGCACGACCACGTTGCACAGGATGTCGGCGTCACCCGCCGAGAACGCCAGTGACCGGTTGAACCCGTGCAGCGCGGCCTTGGCGGCGCCGTAGAACTCGAATCCCTTCTTGCCCTGGGAGACCAGGCTGCTGGACACCTGGACGATGCGTCCCCACCCCGTCTCCCGCATCTGCCCGAGCGCGGCCGACGAGAACTCGACAGCGGTCTCGACGTTCAGACGCAGCACCTCGCGCCAGGGCACGGCGTCGAGTTCCCCGATGTCGAGCGCCGGCGCCGCCGGCTGGAACAGGGCGTTGTTCACCAGCACCTGGACCGGCCCGGCCCACCGGTTCACCGACCGTACGACGTCGTGGACACCACCGTTCTCACCCATGCGGTGGGGCACCGCGAGGACGCGTCCGTCCCCCTCGCGTTCGAGATCCTCGGCGGTCTGCCGGTCGGAGTGGTAGGTGAAGGCCACCTTGGCGCCCTCGGCGGCGAACGCCCGTACGAGTTCGCGTCCGACGCCTCCGCTGCCGCCGGTGACCAGGACCGTCCGGTCCCGCAACGCCAGGTCCACGCTCACGCCCCGCCCGCCATGGCCAGCCGCCGGTAGTGATCGCGGGCGTTGCCGTGCAGCACCTGCTGCCGGTCCTCCTCGCCGAGCGTGCCGAGCAGGTGCCGGGCGGCGCTTTCGTACCGGTGCGGGAAATCGCTGCTGTACATCAGGACGCGCGGGGCCTCGCACAGGGCCGCTGCCTCCCGGAGCGCCTCGTCGTCCGGCGGCAGGTGAGCCGGCTCCAGGGTGAACCTGACGCGGTCACGGACGAGATACGAGGGTTCGCGGTCCAGCCACGGCACCTCCCGCCACAGGCTCTTCCAGTCCTTGTCCAGCCGCCACAGCAGCGGGGCCAGCCACGAGAAGCCGCATTCGGCGACCGTCAGGCGCAGCCCGTCGACGCGGGCCAGAACACCACTGGAGACGAGGCTCACGAGCTGGTTCTGCGCGGCGCGGTGCTGGTCGACGACCATGTCCTCCACGAAGCTGCCGTGGTATCCGGTCGGTGAGGCGCTCAGGCCGGTGCGGCCGCCGGAGTGCAGACAGACCACGAGGCCGGCCTCGGCTGCCGCCTCCAGGACAGGCCGGAACGACGGTTCCCCGTAGCGGAACTCGTTGCGCACCGGCAGGAGGATCCGCACGAAGCGAGGGTTTTCCGCGACGCGTTGGATCTCGGTCACGGCCTCCTCGACATCCAGCGTCGGTATCACGGCGCTGCCGAAGAGCCGCGGATCCTCGTCGAGCAGGACATCGGCCGTCCAGGAGTTGACCGCCCGGGCCCCGACCGCTTCGAACTGCGCGCTCCTGCTGAAGTCGAAGAGCACCGTACAGGTGAGGACGGCAGCCGCCACCGGGCCGTGCTCGTCCTGGTCCAGCGCTGCGAGCTCCGCGGCCCGGGCCGGAGTGCGGGCATCGCCCTGCGGAGCCTCGTCGGGGGGCGGGTAGTCGCCGCGCTGCCGGGCGGTCAGCCGCACCCCGCCTTCCTCGGCGTACCGCTGCCAGTACTGCGGCAGATAGGCCGCGAGCTCCGCGAAGTCCGAGGGTGCGACGTGCACGTCCGTGTCGATGAGCCCGTTGGTGGTCACGCCGCCACCTCCGCGGGGATGCGGTACAGCGACTCCGCGTTGGTGCGCAGCACCGCCTCACGGAGTTCCTTGGGCAGGTCCTTCAGGGCGTGGTCCGGGGCGTCGAAGTCCCAGTGCGGGTAGTCGGAGGCGAACAGCAACCGGTCCTCGATGTCCGCCTGCCGGATCGCCCGGGGCAGATCGCGCGCCCGGGGAGGCTCCTCGATGGGCTGGGTCGTCAGCCAGAAGTGTTCCCGGAAGTACTCCGAGGGCAGTTTGCGCAGGCCGGGCAGGTCGCTGTGCCAGGTGCGGTACAGCGCGTCCATGGACCATTGCAGCGGGCCGGCCCAGGCGATCCCGCCCTCCACCAGTACGACGCGGAGTTCGGGGAACCGCTCGAAGGTGCCGCCGAGGACGAGGCTCATGACCACCGACTGCATCTCCCCGCTGAACTCGCAGTGCTCTTCGAGGTAGTAGCTCGGTGGTCCGGTGAGCCGGTAGCTCGGCACGCCTCCGCTGTGCACCCCCAGAGGCAGCCCCGTCTCACAGGCGGCCTCAAGGACGGGCCAGTACTTCGGAGAGCCCATGGGGAGTTCGGTGTTGGCGGGGGCGAGCACCTGCTGGAACCTGGGGTCGGCCGCCCGGCGCCGTATCTCCTCGGCCGCCATGACCGGCGTCTCGAACGGGACGGACACGGAGCCGATGAAACGGCCGTCCTTCTCGAGGAACCGGTCCGTGAGCCAGTCGTTGAGGCCCCGGCACAGGGCATCGGAGAATTCGGCATGCTCGGCGCCGAAGCTGTGGGCGTGCAGAGGAATCAGCACGGCGGCGGCGAGGTCATAGAGATCGAGGAGTTGCTCCTTCATCAGATCGACGTCGTTCCCGGGAAAGGTGTCGGGCCAGGCGTCCCTTCGGTAACCGCCGTTGCGCATACGGGGATAGACACTTCCCGGCACCGGGGGCCTGATCCCGTACTTCTCGAACTTGGTCCGCCACACGGGTGGCAGATACGCACTCACCTCCCCGGGCATGACGAAGGGGTGGACATCGGCGTCCACTGCTTTGGTGAACTGTTTCCTCGACAGGGAAACCACTTCCTTCCCGGGGAATGTGCCGAACGACGTAGGGGACGGAATCACCGTGGCGGCCGGTCCGGCCGGCGGGAGGTGTCGACCACGACGTACCGGTCCTGGACGCGCACCTCGTAGGAATCCGCGACGAACGGTCCCGGGGACCGGCCCGGGGCCGGGGAGCCGGCCGGCTCCGCCGTGACGCTGACGTGGTAGCCGCGGGCCGGGGGATGGTCCGCCCCGAAGTAGGACTGTCCCGTCCGGATGTCGTACTCCCAGCCGTGCCAGGGGCACGCGACGAACCACGTCTCCTCGTCGACGTCGACCCGGCGGCCGTCCTGGGCCGACAGGTTGGGCAGTACCTTGCCCGCGCAGAGGGGAGCGCCCTGGTGCGGACAGTAGTTGCGCAGCGCGTAGTACTCATCGTTGATGCGGAACACGCCGACCGTTCTGTTCCCGATCTGGACGATCTTGGCGCGGCGTTCCTCGAATTCGGTGACCGTGCCCACGACGTACTGCATGCCGGGTGCGTTCCCTTCTCATGTCGCTGACTGCGGTCAGGGTGGCTCCCGGTACTCGCGAAATCCTCGACCATCGCTCAGCCGCGGGCGCGAGCCGATTTCGAGGCCCGCTCGAGCAAACCGGCAGACGATCGAGGAACAGCATCTACAGCTCAGGAGGCCGGCTGTGACACGAGTGGTGGTTACCGGGCTCGGTGTTCGCGCCCCAGGCGGGTCGGGGGTGAAGGAATTCTGGAGTCTGCTCAGTGAAGGACGCACCGCGACTCGGGGGATCACCTTTTTCGATTCTTCCCCCTTTCGTTCGCGCGTCGCCGGTGAGGTGGATTTCGACGGTGCCGCCGAGGGGCTGACCCCGCAGGAACTCAGGCGAATGGACCGGGCCACCCAGTTCGCGGTGGTGTGCGCACGGGAGGCTCTGGCCGACAGCGGTCTGCCCCTCGAGGCGCACGCCCCCGAACGACGCGGTGTCGTGCTGGGCAGCGCGGTCGCCGCCGCGACCAGCCTGGAGAACGAGTACCTGGTGCTGTCCGACTCCGGCCGCGACTGGCTGGTGGACCCGGCGCACCTGTCCCCCTACATGGGCGACTACCTGTCCCCGGGCGTCGCGCCCGCGGAGGTGGCCTGGACGGCCGGGGCGGAAGGGCCCGTGATCATGGTGTCGGACGGCTGCACGTCGGGGCTCGACGCCGTCGGCTACGGGGTCCAGCTCATCCAGGAGGGCAGTGCCGACGTGGTCGTCGCGGGAGCCACGGACACACCGATCACCCCCATCGTCGTGGCGTGCTTCGACGCCATCAAGGCGACGACCCCGCGCAACGACGAGCCCGCCCTGGCCTCGCGCCCCTTCGACGCCACCCGGAACGGCTTCGTCCTGGCGGAGGGCGCCGCGATGTTCGTCCTGGAGAGCCACGCCTCGGCGAGGGCACGGGGCGCCCATGTCTATGCCGAGATCGGCGGCTACGCCACGCGGTGCAACGCCTACCACATGACGGGGCTGAAGAAGGACGGCCGGGAAATGGCGGAGGCGATCAGGGTGGCGCTCGATCAGGCACGTCTGAACCCCACCGACATCGACTACGTCAACGCCCACGGTTCCGGCACCAAGCAGAACGACCGGCACGAGACCGCGGCCTTCAAGACCAGCCTGGGCCGGCACGCGTACGACGTGCCCGTCAGTTCCATCAAGTCGATGATCGGGCACTCGCTCGGCGCGATCGGCTCCCTCGAGATCGCCGCTTCGCTGCTGGCCATCGAGAACGACACCGTCCCGCCGACGGCGAACCTGCACCACCCCGACCCGGAATGCGATCTCGACTACGTGCCGCTCACCGCCCGGGAACAGCCCACGAACGCGGTGCTGACGGTGGGCAGCGGGTTCGGGGGCTTCCAGAGCGCGATGGTCCTGCACCGTCCGGAGGTGACGGCCGTATGAGCACCGCACGCACCGTCGTCACCGGGGTCGGCGTCGTGGCTCCCAACGGAGTGGGCGCCCGGGCCTACTGGGACGGGTTGCTGGCCGGCAAGAACGGCATATCCGAACTGACCCGCTTCGAGGCCTCGAGCTACCGGGCCCGCCTCGCCGGGCAGATCGACGACTTTCTGGCCACGGACCACATTCCCTCCCGGCTGATGCCCCAGACGGACGTCTCCACCCGCTACGCACTCACCGCGGCCGAGGAGGCCCTCAAGGACGCCGGCGTCGGGCCCGAGTGCGGCCTGGCGGACTACGACATGGGAGTCGTCACCTCCACCGCCCAGGGCGGATTCGACTTCACCCACCGTGAGTTCCGCAAGTTATGGAGCCGCGGACCTGAGTTCGTGAGTGTCTATGAGTCGTTCGCCTGGTTCTACGCCGTCAACACGGGCCAGATCTCCATCCGGCACGGGACCCGCGGCCCTTCGGCGGCGCTGGTGGCCGAGCAGGCGGGCGGCCTCGACGCGATCGGGCACGCACGTCGGACGGTGAACGCCGGTACCCCGCTGGTGCTGTGCGGCGGGGTCGACTCGGCGCTGGATCCATGGGGCTGGCTGTCCCAGCTCGCCGACCAGCGGGTGACCACCGCCACAGATCCCGAGCGCGCCTACCTCCCGTTCGACACCGAAGCCGCCGGTCATGTGCCCGGCGAGGGCGGTGCCATGCTGGTCGTCGAGGACGCGGAGTCCGCCGCGCGCCGCGGTGCCCCCCAGGTGTACGGGCAGATCGCGGGCTACGCGGCCACGTTCGACCCGGCGCCGGGAACGGGCCGTCCGCCGGCCCTGGCCAGGGCGGCCCGGCTGGCTCTGGAGCAGGCGGCACTCGACCGTTCCGACGTCGACGTCGTGTTCGCCGACGGTGCCGCGCGTCCCGACGCGGACCGAAGCGAGGCGGAGGCGATCCGTGAACTGTTCGGTCCGCACGGCGTTCCCGTCACCGTACCCAAGGCGCTCCTGGGCCGGATGTGCGCGGGCGGCGGCCCGGCCGACCTGGTCGCGGCCGTCCTGGCCCTGCGCGACGGCGTGGTTCCGGCGACCGCGCACACCTCCCAGGTGCCCGCCGCCTACGAACTCGACCTGGTGACCGGTGAGCCACGCGACATCCGCCCCCGCTCGGCCCTCGTCCTGGCCCGCGGCCGGCACGGCTTCAACACCGCGGTCGTCCTGACCGCCGGCGAGGACCGCTGACAAACCTCACGCAGACCCCTGAAGCGACACATCAATGGAGGAGCATCGTCATGGCTGAACTCACCCTCGACTCGTTGCGCCGGATCCTGGTGACATGCGCCGGCGAGAGCGACACGGACGGCATGGGGGACGAGACGCTGGACCTCAGCTTCCAGGACCTCGGCTACGACTCGCTGGCCCTGATGGAGGCGGCCGCGGTGATCGAGCGCGAGTACGGGGTCGCCCTGTCCGACGAGGTGGTGGCGACGGTTCCCACCCCCCGCGCGCTCCTCGACCTGGTCAACGAGTCCTCACAGAACGCCGCCTGACACCGACCGGTCCGCCAAGGAGGGCACCAGGATGAACGGCACCACACTGCATCGCACCGAGCACTCCCTGACCATCGCGGCTCCCGCCGACGAGCTGTACGCCGTGGTCGCGGACGTCACCCGATGGCCCGCCGTGTTCGAGCCGACCGTGGCCGTGCGCCACCTGGAACGGGTGGGGCGCACCGAGCGCTTCCAGATCTGGGCGGAGGTCAACGGCCGGGTGGTCACCTGGCGCTCCACCCGCGTCCTCGACGGTGACCGCCGAGTGATCATCTTCCATCAGGAGCACAGCGCTCCGCCGTTCGCGCGCATGTCGGGGGCCTGGTTCTTCCGCGCATCCGCCGACGGGAGCACGGAGGTGGTGCTGCGCCACCGGTTCGCCGTGGCCGACCCGGGCGCTCTGGCGGACGCCGAGCGGGCCCTGGAGGCCAACAGCACACGGGAGCTGAACGCCTTGGCGGGGGTGGTCGCATCCGGTCACCCGGTGGACGAGGTGACGTTCTCGTTCACCGACACGATGGTCCTCGAACGCCCGGTGGAGGAGACGTACGCCTTCGTCGAGCACGCCGAGCGATGGGAGCGGACTCTTCCGCACGTCACCCGTGTCGTCCTGGAGGAGCCGGCCCCTGGTGTGCAGCACCTGGAGATGGACACAGCGGTGGACGGCACGTCGCACACCACGCGGTCGGTGCGCATCTGCCGGCAGCCGGGGTGGATCGCCTACAAGCAGCGGGTCACTCCGCCGCTGCTGGCCGGGCACAGCGGGGAGTGGATCTTCGAGTCGCACCCCGAAGGAACCCTGGCGGTGGCGCGCCACACCGTGACCCTCCGCCCGGAGGCGATCCCGCGGCTGCTGGGTCCCGGTGCCTCGGTGGCCGACGCGCGCGCCCATGTGCGGGAGGCGCTGGGCCGCAACAGCCGGGCCACGCTGGGACATGCCGCGGCCGTGACGGCCGAGGCCAGGGCCTGAGGGTCGAAGGGCGACGGCCGCATGGCAACCGACTCGGACACCTTCCGCGCGTTCTTCGGCTCCGTCCCGACAGCCGTGGCGGTGGTGACCGCCGCGGCTCCCGGAGCAGGTCCGCAGGGATTCACCTGCAACTCCTTCACCGCCGTCTCGGCCGATCCGCCGCTGCTTCTGGTGTGCGCGGACCACCGCTCCCGCACGCTGCCCACGGTGCTCTCGGCCGAGGCGTTCGTCGTCCACCTGCTCGCCGAGAGCGGAGCGGACCTGGGGCGCCGCTTCGCGGGCAGCCTCGACGACAAGTTCACCGGCCTGCGCTGGCACCCGTCCTCGGCGGTCGGTGACGCTCCGGTCATCAAGGACGACGCGATCCTCGCCTGGGCGGAGTGTGCCCTGGCCGACGTGGTGCGCATGGGCGACCACAGCCTCCTGGTGGGCCGGATGGAGACCGCCGTGGTGCGACCGCGCCACCCCGTGCTCTACCAGCGGGGTGTGTTCAGCCCTTGGCTCGTCGCCTGCGAGGCGGTGCCTCAGGCGTGACAGGCCGGCAGCTTTCCGTGGAAGGCGACCATGTCGGCGAAGAGGGCGTTCATGTCCATCGGGCTGCCCGGTTCGGCCCCCTGCGCCTCGGCGCGGGCACGGTGCAGGTTGGGAACGAGGCGCTCGGAGTCCAGCCAGTCACCGAACCGGCCGAGGTCGGCCGACCGGGCGATGGCGAGGGGGTGCAGGCCGGCCGCGGCGCCCTCGGCGGCCAGCGACCGCAGGAGCCGGAGGTACTCGGCGGTGTCGTCCAGTACCTCCGGTCCACTGACCGGGCCGTGGCCGGGGACGATCACCCTGGCTTCCAGGCCGCGCAACGCGTCGAGTGCCGCCAGGCATCCGGACACCGACCCCATCGGCACGAACGGCGTCACGCCCGCCATGACGATGTCCCCGGTGAACAGCACCCGGCTGTCCGGGAGCCATACGACCACGTCGCCGCTGGTGTGGGCCGGCCCCAAGTGCAGCAGTTCCACGCGCCGCTCTGCGAGATGGAGTGTCAGGCGGTCCGGGAACACGATCCGCGGCGGGACCAGCTGCACGTCGCCCCAGTCGACGTCCGGCCACAGGCCGGTCAGGTGCAGCCGGGCCGCCAGCATCTCGTCGCGCGCTCGTTCATGGCCGATGACAGCGGCCTCCGGAAAGACGAAGTTACCGAAGGTGTGGTCCCCGTGGGAATGAGTGTTGACGATCGTGGTGGGGGCTGCCCCTGTCACGGAAGCCACCGCCTCACGCAGCCGCCGGGCGCGGGCCTCGGTCGCCGCGGTGTCGACGAGCATCGCCTGCCCGTCGGCGACGACCAGCCCCGCATTGTTCACGCACCAGCCCCCGTCGGGCTGGAGATAGGCGAAGACGCCGTCGGCGACCTGCTCGAGCCGGACCGCACGCAGGTTTCCTTCCTGCCTCATGTCGACCTCCTCAGACGAGTCCTGCAGCTCACGCATCATCAGCTGAGCGGCTATAGAGGCGGTTGAGTCGTGGACGGCTCAGGCGGTCGTGCGGTCGTGGGGCCCGTGCCGGTGGGTGTCCCGGGGCGCTGCGGCGCTCCCTGCTTCCCGGGCCCGTGACACGAGGAACGCGGCCAGCGTGGCCGGGGCCAGGAAGCCCGCCATCAGCCCGGCCATGGGCAGTGCGCTGTCGTCACCGAAGAGCCCCGCCAGGGGGGAGGCCACGGCGCCGAACGTGAACTGCACGCTGCCCAGCAGAGCGGAGGTCGCGCCGGGTGCGTCCCTGCCCCGGCTCTGGGCGACCGTCGTGACCGCCGGGAAGAAGACGCCGAACGCCGCGATCGACACGAAGAGGCAGATCCACGTCAGGGCGAGGCTGCCCATTCCGGCGGCTTCGGCGGCGACGAGGAGCGCGGCGGGAGTGAGGGTGAGCACCATGGACCCGCGCAGCAACTCCTCGGCGCTGCGGCGCCGCACGAGCCGGCCGTAGGAGATGCTGGCCGCCATGTTCCCGATCGCGTTCGCCCCGTACACCAGGCTGGTGAGGCCGGCCGACAGGTGGTAGACGTCCTGGAAGACGAAGCTCGTGCTGCCGATGTACACGAAGATCGCCGCTCCGCCGAAGCCCAGGCTCAGGACCGGCGCCAGTACCGAACGCCGTGCGCAGACACGCCTCATGGACCGGACGGTCCCGCTCACTCCCCCGGACACGCGGGCGGTCGCGGGCAGGGATTCCGGCACCCACAGTGCCAGGCACAGCGTCAGGGCGAGGCCAACGAGAGCCAGCAGCACGAAGAGCCATCGCCAGGACCCGACGGAGAGCACGGCTCCGCCGAGCAGGGGAGCCACGATGGGCGCCACGGCGGTCACCGCGGAGAGCGCCGCGAACGCTCCCCCGATCCGGTCGTCGTCGAAGAGGTCGGCCACCACCGCCCGGGCCACCACGATGCCGGCGGCCCCGGTCAGCCCCTGCCCCAAGCGGGCGGCGTTGAGAATCTCCAGGGTCGGCGCGAGCCCGCACAGGAGCGAGAAGCCGGCGAAGGCGGCGGACCCCCCGATCAGGACCGGCCGCCGCCCGAGGGAATCGCTGAGGGGGCCCCATAACAGCTGTCCGACGATGATGCCGATGAGGAAACCGGTCAGCGAGATCTGGGCCCCGGCCGTGTCGGTGTGCAGTGAGCGCGCCATCTGCGGCAGTCCGGGGACGTACATGTCGGTGGCCAGCGGGCTGACGGCGCTGACCCCTGCCAGGGTGAGCATGACCCGTCGGCGGGCCGGTGGTCCCTGCGTGCGGCGGCCGGTGGGCGACACCCCGGGGGAGTCGCGGCTCGTCTTCCTCATGACGCGGTTCCGTGTCCTTCCTCGTCGGCACCACCGGGGTGGGCGGTTGTCAGGGGGGCGGTCTCGGCCAGCCTCACCATCAGGCCGGCGGCCAGTTCGAGCACGCCGCGCTCGGTCGGGGTCAGGGTCGCCAGTGCCGAGGCGAGCCAGCGGTTGCCCTCCTGAACGTGCCCGTCGAGCGCTTGGACACCGAGGTCCGTGATGGCGATGTCCTGGCTGCGGCGGTCCTTGCGGTTGGTCGTCCGGACGATGCGGCCCCGTTCCTCCAGCTCGTTCAGGACGCGGGTCAGGGACTGCGGCTGGAGCCCTTCGACGGCGGCCAGCGCGGTGGGGGTCAGCGGACCGTCATGGCGCAGGTTGGCCAGCACGGAGGCGGCCATGCGGGTGAGCGCCTGGCCGCGTCCGGGGTGCTGTGCGCGCAGGCGCGTCGCCAGTCGTGACACGCCGAGCCGTAGCGTCTCGGCCGTACGAAGTTCGTCTCCAGCTTCCACATTTACCAAGCTAACACTTGGCATTCTCTCGGCGAACTGGCTGACAGTGCGGTTCAAGCCACGAATATAAGAAGCAGTGACTTGTTATCCACGAGTGAGAAGGCCAGGGTGGAACCTCCAGCCCCGCCCCACCTGGCGTGGTCGCCGTCCCCGGGAGGACCTCTTGCTCTTACACGCCGTCAGTCGCTCCATGCGGCGTCGACTCGGCCTGGTGGCCCTGCTCCAGACCGGGCAGATGCTCGCGATGCTCTGGCTTCCCGCGCTGAACGCGGACGTCATCGACGACGGCGTGCTCAGAGGCGACAGTGGCCATGTCGTCGAACTCGGCATGGTGATGCTGGCCGTGACCTGTGCTCAGGTGCTCTGCGCGGGCGGTGCGGCCTACCTGAGCGCCACCATCGCGCTGGCCTGGGGACGGGAGCTGCGCCAGGCCGTTTTCTCCCGGATCCTGGCGCTGTCGGCCCACGAGGTGAGCCGTATCGGCCGGGCCGGTCTCATCACGCGTGGCACCCAGGACGTGCAGCAGATCCAGCAACTCGCCCTCAACGCCCTGACGGTCATGGTGGTCGCCCCGCTCACCGCGGTGGGCAGCGCCGCACTGGCCCTGCGTCAGGACGCCCCGCTGGGGCTCGTCCTCTCGGTGGTCCTGCCGACGCTCACCGTGGCGCTCTGGCTGGTCCTGCGCCGGACGCTGCCGCTGTCCGCCGCCGTGCAGCAGCGCCTGGACCACATCAACCGGATCATGCGGGAACGCCTCGCGGGCATCCGCACCACCCGGTCGTTCGATCGCGACAGCCATGAGGAGGCCCGCTTCCGGATCGCCGACCGGGCGATGATGCGCACCGGTCTCGCCCTCGGCCGGGCCCAGGCCCTGATCATGCCGACGTTCACCGTCGTCATCGAGCTGTCCTCGATCGCGGTGCTGTGGTTCGGCGGTGTGCGCGTGGCCGCGGACGACATCGAGATGGGCACGGTCATCGCCTTCCTGCACTACCTGTCCCTGATGCTCCAGGCGGTCATGATGGCCATGGGCGTCTTCCTCCAGGCCTCGCGCGCCGGGGCCAGTGTCGGGCGGGTACAGGAGGTGCTCCGGACCGGGGCCACCGTCGACCTGCCACGGCAGAGCGTGGGCAGGCCCGTCCACCCGCCGGGGGTGCTGATCGAATCCGTGGGCTTCCGCTACCCGGGCGCTCAGGACGCCGCGCTGCACTCGGTCTCGCTGACCGTGGCTCCCGGTGAGACGGTCGTGCTGACCGGCGCGGTCGGCAGCGGCAAGACGACCCTGCTGCACCTGGTGGCCAGGCTGGGCGACCCGGACGGCGGCAGGATCGCCGTGGGCGGGCGGGACGTGCGCGCACTGGACCGCGACACGCTGGCCGAGGCGATCGGCCTCCTCACACAACGGCCGTACCTCTTCTCGGGCACCGTGGCCGAACACCTGCGCCGAGGCGCCCCCGAGGCCGACGACCGGGCGCTGTGGCGGGCCCTGGAGCTGGCACAGGCCCGGGACTTCGTCGAGGCGACCGGTCACGGACTGGACGCCCCCGTGAGCGCGGGCGGCGCCAACCTGTCCGGCGGGCAGCGGCAGCGCCTGGCCATCGCCCAACTGCTCCTCAAGCGGCCGTCGGTGTACCTCCTCGACGAGCCCTTCTCCGCCCTGGACGCCGGCACCGCCGCACGGTTGCGCGCCGTCCTCGACGACGAGACACGCACCGCCGCGCGCCTCGTCGTCTCCCAGCACATGGCGACGCTGCGGGCGGCGGACCGCGTGGTCGTGCTGGACCGGGGCCGCGTGGTCGGACAGGGCCCGCACGCCGACCTCCTGGCGGACAACACCGTCTACCGGGACATCGTGCTCGCGCGCGGCGGCCGAGTGGAGGCGTCGTGACTGTCGGGAAGGGCCGTGCCGACGAGCACGAGAAGGAGGGGCCCCAGGAGAAGGCGCCGTCCGCCCGGCCGGCGCTGCGTCTGGTGACCGCCGCGGCGCACGACCGCACGAGGCTGGTCGCCTGTCTCCTGCTCAGCGCCCTCAGCGTCGGGCTGTCCCTGGTCGTCCCCCGGCTGCTGGGCGCGGTCACCGACCTCGTGGTGGCCGGTGTGCGCGGTGCCGGCGGTGTCGACCTCACGGCGGCCGGCAGGCTCCTGGTCCTGGCCGCGGTGCTCGTCCTCGCCTCGGCGGCCGCCGCCTGGGGGCGTGGCCGGCTGGCCCAGAGCGTGGCGCAGGGCACGGCCTACCGGCTGCGGGAGGCGGTCTCGGCCAAACTGTCCCGGCTGCCGATGGCCTACCTCGACGGCAGGCCGCGCGGTGACGTCCTGTCGAGGATGACGAACGACATCGAGAACACGTCGATGACCCTCCAGCAGGCCCTCACCCAGATCACCGCCGCGCTGCTCACCCTGGCCGGACTGCTCGCCGCCATGCTGTGGCTGTCCCCGGCGCTCACGGTGGTGGCGGTGGGCATGCTGGTCTCTTCCGCACTCGTCACGCAAGCACTCGCCCGGCACTCGCGTCCGCAGTACGCGCGGCAGTGGGATGCCGTCGGCGAGGTGAACGCCTTCGTGGAGGAGGCCGTCACCGGGCACACCGAACTCGTCGCCGGGGGACGCACGGACAGGGCCGGGCAGGCGTTCGCCGAGCGGAACCGCCGGCTCTACCGGGCCGGTCTGCGCGCCCAGTTCCTCGCCGGGGTGATGAGCCCCGCGACGACGTTCATCGGCTACCTCGGCTACGTGCTCGTCGCGGTCCTGGGCGGTGTGCGCGCGGCGAGCGGCGAACTGTCCGTCGGCGACGTCCAGGCGTTCGTCACCTACACGCTCCAGCTCGGCGGCCCGGCATCGGCCGTGGCATCCGTCGTGGGTGTGCTCCAGTCGGGCCTGAGCTCGGCCCGGCGCGTCCTGGTTCTCCTCGACGCGCCGGAGACGCACGAGCCCGCCAGGACGACCGCGCGTCCGCACGACGTCTCCGGGCGGATCCGGTTCGACGACGTCACCTTCGGATACACACCCGACCGCGTGCTCTTCGAGGGCCTCTCGTTCGAAGCGGCCCCCGGGGAGACAGTGGCGATCGTCGGCCCCACGGGCGCGGGCAAGAGCACGGTCGTCAACCTGCTCCTCGGCTTCCACGCGCCCTGGTCCGGACGCGTCCTGCTCGACGGCACGGACATCGCCGAGCTGCCCCGCGACATCCTGCACCGACGGGTCCGTGCGGTGCTCCAGGACCCCTGGCTGTTCACCGGGACCATCGCCGAGAACATCGCCTACGGAGTCGACCACGCGAGCGAGGACGACATCCGTCGGGCGGCCCGGGCGGCCCGCGCCGACCACTTCGTCCGGGCCCTTCCCCACGGGTACGCCACCGTGGTGGGCGAGGACGGCGGTGGTCTCAGCACCGGCCAGATGCAGCTCATCGCCCTCGCCAGGGTCTTCCTCTGCGACCCGGAGGTACTGGTGCTGGACGAGGCGACGAGTGCGGTCGACGCCCGCACCGAACTGCTGATCCGCGAAGCCACCGCCCGCCTGCGCCGCGGACGGACCAGCATCGTGATCGCCCACCGGCTGTCCACGGTCAGGGACGCGGACACCATCCTCGTCATGGAGGACGGACGCGTCGTCGAGAGGGGCCGGCACGCCGAACTCGCGGCCCGCAGCGGCCGGTACGCCGCGCTCCACGCCCGACTCGACGGCGGCTGGTCCGACACGACCACGTGAGGCCCGTCGGCGAAGCCCGCCGTCACCCGGTTTATCAGCTCCCGACCACTCCTTGAGCCCCGGCCAGCACGATGAGGCCCGTCGGACCCGGTCGGCGCAGGCGACCGGCGCTGGGGCATCGAGGCTGGGGAGTGAGCATGCGAGACCACCGCGTCATCCTGGTGACCGGTGCGACCTCAGGCATCGGAAAGGCCGTCGCGACACTGGCGGCGGAGCGCGGCATGCGGGTGGTGCTGAACTCCGCGCGCTCCCCGGACGCGGGCACCGAGCTGGCCGCCTCCCTGCCGGGCGCCCACTACGTCCAGGCGGACGTGGGCGATCCCGCGCAGGTGCGCACCCTCGTCGAGCGTGTCGAGCAGGAGTGCGGACGTCTCGACGTGCTGGTCAACAACGCCGGGGTGACGCGCCGCATCGCACACCGGGCGGTCGACGAAGTCTCGTACGACGTCTGGCGCGAGATCCTCGACGTGAATCTCATCGGGACGTGGTCGACGACCCAGGCCTCCGTGGACATGCTGCGGCGCGCACGCGGCGTCGTGGTCAACGTGTCCTCCGTGGCGGGGGGTCGTCCGGTGGGCAGCTCCATCCCGTACGCGGTCAGCAAAGCGGCCGTCAACCACATGACGCGCCTGCTGGCGGCCGCACTCGGTCCGGAGATCCGCGTCAACGCGGTCGCTCCGGGACTGATCGACACCCCGTGGACCGCGGACTTCGGCGACATCAGGGAGCACGCGGAGTCGGTGACACCCCTCCGCCGCATCGGAACCCCCCAGGAGGTGGCGGAGTCCGTGCTCTGGCTGGCCGGCACCTCATACACCACCGGCGAGGTCCTGGGCGTCGACGGCGGCGCCCACCTGGTCTGAACGGAAGGGCTGGACGACGGCATGGAACTGGCAGTGAACATCGGCCTCGACGGCGCCCTCCCCCTCGCCCGAGCGGCGGAGGAACTCGGATACCGGACCGTACTGGCCTCCGACAACTTCCGCAGTGACGCGCTCACCGTGCTGTCCTGCGTCGCCTCGCACACCCGGCGCATCGGCCTCCTGCCCGGAGTGCTGCAACTCCCGGCCAGGAGCCCCGCCGCGACCGCCACCGCGGCCGCGTCGCTGCACGTTCTGTCGCAAGGTCGCTTCAGCCTGGGCCTGGGGGTCTCCAACCCGGACGTGTCGGAAGGGTGGCACGGGGTCGCGTTCGAGCACCCGCTGGGCCGGCTCAGGGAGTACGTCACCATCGTGCGCAGGGCTCTCGCCGGCGAGGAAGTGCGCTTCAGCGGTGAGCACTTCCGTCTTCCGGCAGGCGATCGGCACCGCAACACGCCCCTGCGGCTCGGCATGGCCCCCGGGGACGCCCGCGTTCCCGTCTACCTCGGGGCCTCGAGCCCGGGGACACGCCGGCTGGCCGGGGAGATCGCGGACGGGTGGATCGGCGCCTTCACCACCCCCGAGGACGTGGCCGACGCGGTGACGCAGATCGGCCGGGGCAGCGTGGGCGGTACCAAACGGCCCTTCGATGTCCTGCCCTGTGCGGCCACGTACATCGACGACAGCGTCGAGCGGGCCGCCGCTGCCTTGCGGACGCACTACGCGGGCCTACTCGGCGTCGGAGACCCCGCGACGAACTTCTTCTGCCGGCTCCTGCGCCGGTACGGCTTCGCCGACGCCCCCGAGGAGATCCACGCCAGGATGCGCGCCGGCGACCGGGCCGCGGCCGCCGCGGCCGTCCCCCTGGAATTCATCGACATGACCGCCCTCGTCGGACCGCCCCGCCGGGTGGCCGCTCGGATGCGCCGGTACGCCGACGCCGGTGCGAGCTGTCTGGGAATCATGATCACGGCGGCACAGGTGGAGACGCCGGAGAAGATCCGGCAGTTGAGCGAGGCCAAACGGGCCCACGCCCTGTTCATGGCGGAACGGGCCACGGCCTGCCCGCCGCCGGGCCGCCCGGTTCACCACCCCGCGTAGCGATCCCCGAACCGCCCTCCGGACGGAAGGAAACATCTCATGTCCCTGTGGGGAACTGCCGTCGAGCCACCCGCCGCCGTGGCCGACCTCGCCGCGACGGCGGCGAAGTACGCGGAACAGGCCGAGGAGCAGCGCAGACTGCCGCCGGACGTCGTGACGGGACTGCGCGGCGCCGGCTTCGCCCGGCACTTCGTGCCCACCGCCTTCGGCGGCTCCCAGGGCGGCTACGAAGAGCTCCTCGACCTGGTCGTCCCCGTGGCGGCCGCCTGTCCCTCGACGGGGTGGAGCGCGTCGATCGCCGCCCACACCGGACGCATGGCGGTCCATCTGCCGGAGCGGGGGCGGCGCGAGGTCTGGGGCGAGCATCCCGACGCCCTGATCGCCGGGGCGCTCGTGCCGTGCGGGACCGCCACGCGGGTGTCCGGCGGCTGGCGGGTCACGGGACGCTGGGCCTACGTCAGCGGAGCCGACTACTCCGACTGGGCCCTGATCTGCGCCCCGGGCGCCGTCGGCAGCGAGTCACAGCCCTGGTGCTTCGTCATTCCCCGGGAGCACTACGAAGTGGCGGACACCTGGTTCAGCGTCGGGATGCGGGCCACGGGCAGCAACACCGTGGTGGTACGGGAACTCTTCGTACCGGAGCACCGGTCCTTCACCCGGGCCGCCCTCGAAGCCGGACTCCGGGCCGGTGACGGGCCGGTGAGCTGCCGTGCGCCGCTCAAGGCGGTGAACGGCCTGTCCTTCGCTGGGCCTCTGTTGGGCGCCGCGCGGGGACTGGTGGAGCACTGGGTCGACTGGATCGGCCGCAAGGTCGACACGCACACCGGAGCTCCCGCCCGCGACCGTGTCTCGGTGCGCACCGTGCTCACCCGCAGCAGCGCCGAGGTCGAAGCCGCCGCTCTGCTCCTGCGCTCCATCGCCCGGGCGGCGGACTCGGGTTCCGATCTCCGCTCGGCCGTCCCCCGGCACCTGAGGAACTGGTCGTTCGCCACCGAGTTGCTGCGCGACGCGGCCGAGCGGATCTTCGTGGCGTCGGGCACCGCGGGGCAGGACGAGGGCGACCGGGCCCAGCGGTTCTGGCGGGACATCCATTCCGGCGCCAGCCATTTCGCCCTTCAACTGGAACAGGCGAGCGGCCCGTTCGCGCAGGCCGTCTTCGCCCCGTCGAGTCAGCACCCACCGACCGAAGCGAAGTGAGGACGACACCATGGACCACACCCCGCGGGATCAGGCCTCGTACGACAGCGACGGCGGCCACGTCCTGTTCATCCTGCTCGACACCCCCGGCCCGAAGGAACAGCGCGACCTCGCCGCGGCCGTGCAGGAACACATCGACACGTGGGTGCGCCACTGCCCCGGGTACGTCTCGACGCGACTGCACCTGGCGGCGGACGGCCGGACGGTCGTGAACCACGCGGAATGGACCGACGAGGACCACTACCAGCGCAACTTCCTCCAGGATCCGCGCAAGCGGGAGCTCGACGCCTCCATCGCCCGGCACGCGACCTCGGCGCCGAGGCCGATCCCCTGCCAGGTGTTCCGGCATGACTGACGACACGGCGGGCGCGCCGCGCGTCCGCCCGGCCGAACTGGTCGGGGTCTGGCAGCTGGTGGCGTTCCGTGAAGTCGACGACGAGGGCGGCGGCACGGTCGAAGGTCCGCTGGGAGCCGATCCCGGAGGCCTTCTCATCTACGAACCGAACGGCGCCATGTCCGTGTCGATGATGCGACGCGCCGGACAGCACGCCGAGGCCGCCGGACCGGCTGACGGGCGGCCGCGCACCACCGAGTACATGGGATACGCGGGCACCTGGCGGCTGGAGGGGACACGGCTAGTGCACCACGTGGAGGTCAGCACCCACACCTACCAGCTCGGGCAGGACCTCGAGCGCGAGGTACGCCTGCGGGGGGACCGGCTGGAGCTCATCGGCCGGGCACCGGTCGGGGGTCGCGTCCGGCAGCGTGTGCTGACCTGGCGACGCCGTACGTCGGACGGGGCCGACGGGGCGCCGGCCTCCGCCGGATACGCCAGGGGCCCGGGATGACGTCCGCGGAAGGGCTCAGCGGGAAGGTTGCAGTGGTCACGGGTGCCGGCCGGGGGATCGGCCGCGCCGTCTGCGAGGAGTTCCTCCTCGCCGGCGCGTGCGTGGTCGCGGGAAGCCGCACGGCCGGGGCGGACCTTGCCGACCTGCCCGTTGCGGATGCGGACCGGCTGTACGCCGTGGACGTCGACCTCGCCACCCCCGACGGCCCCGGTCGCCTGGTCGGCACGGCCGAACACCGCTTCGGCCGAGCGGACATCCTGGTGAACAACGTGGGCGGATTCCCCGGCGGGGAGCCTCGCTTCGGCGGCTTCCGGTCGGTCTCCGACGACGACTGGATGCACACGGTCGAGTTCAACCTGCTGACCACGGTGCGCGCGGTCCGGGCCGTCCTGCCCCTGATGCTGGAACACTCCGGCGGCTCGATCGTCAACGTCTCATCGGTCAACGCGCGGCTTCCCGCGCCCAACGTCGTCGACTACGCGGCCGCCAAGGCCGCCCTGAACAGCCTGTCGAAATCCCTGTCCGCCGAGTTCGCGGCAGAGGGCATCCGCGTCAATACGGTCTCACCGGGTCCCGTGCGCACGCCCCTGTGGACGGCTCCGGGCGGGCTGGCGGAGCAGGCGGCCGAGGCCATGGAGCTCACGGACGGCGAAGCGGCCATGAAGGCCATGGCCGACGGCATCGGCGGGATCCCGCTCGGCAGGTTCGCGGAGCCCGGCGAGGTCGCCCGCCTGGTGCGGTTCCTGGCGGGACCGGCCGCCGCCTACATCACGGGGAGCGAGGTCGTCATCGACGGCGGCCTGCTGAGAACCGTCTGACCGCCGTCGGCGGTTCCGAGTGCGTTCCCACCCGATTGAACACTCCACAACAGACGGAGGATCCATGAGTGCACAGCAGCGCGAGGTGGTCCTGGTGACCGGTGCCACCAGCGGCATCGGCATGGCCATCGCCCGGCAGTTCGGCCGGCGCGGCGCGAGCCTGTACATCTGCTCGCGTGACGAGGAGCGGCTGAACGCCACACTGAAGACCCTCCGCGACGAGGGAGCCGAGGTCGACGGCGAGACGTGTGATGTGGCCGAGCCCGAGGACGTGCGCCGGTTCGTCGCGTCGGCGGTACAGCGCTACGGGCCGGTGGACGTACTGGTGAACAACGCGGGGCGCAGCGGCGGCGGGGCCACGGCCGAACTCTCCGACGAGCTCTGGTACGACGTGATCAACACCAATCTGAACAGCGTGTTCCTCATGACCAAGGAAGTGCTGACCAAGGGGGGCATGCTGAAGAAGGAGTCCGGACGGATCATCAACATCGCTTCCACGGGCGGCAAGCAGGGCGTCGTCCACGCAGCCCCGTACTCCGCCTCGAAGCACGGAGTCGTCGGGCTCAGCAAGGCGCTCGGCCTGGAGCTGGCCCGCACCGGCATCACGGTCAACGCGGTCTGCCCCGGCTTCGTGGAGACGCCCATGGCGGAACGCGTGCGGGAGCACTACGCGGCGATCTGGGGGGTCTCGGAGGAGGAGGCCTTCGAGCGCATCACCAACAGGGTGCCGATCGGCCGGTACGTCACCCCTGAGGAAGTGGCCGCCATGGTCGAGTACCTCACCGGTCCGAGCGCCTCGGCGGTCACGGCCCAGGCCCTGAACGTGTGCGGCGGGCTGGGCAACTACTGAGCCCGACCGCCGGTGAGGCAGCACTGGGAAGGGACCACCATGGCCTTCAGCGGACCGCTCGAACCGATCGACCTGGACGACGACGTCCTGGCGGAGTACCTGCGCGAAGCGGATGTACCCGCCCTGTTGCTGACGCTGGTACAGCTCACCGGCGATCTCTCCCTGCTGCCCTCGGGCACGGCGGGGCGCGGCTGGCTGCACCAGGAGCAGGGCGGGCTGTCACCGGACCGGCAGGACGCCGTGCGGGCCAGGGCCCTGCGGGTGCTGCGCGATCTGCGGGACCGCCGCTTCCGGGCACCTCCTTCGGCACCGGACCCGGATCTGCTGCACACCGCCAGCTCATGGGTCATGGGCCGTGACACCACGGACCTCATGCCGCTGCTCAGGGAGCAGGTGCAGCCACCCGGCTCGGACACCGGCGCACCGGACTGGAAGCTCGACGAGACGGCCGCGCGGGACTTCCGGGTGGTCATTGTGGGAGCCGGACCCAGCGGACTGCTCGCGGCCCACCGGCTGTCCCAGGCGGGGGTTCCGTTCGTGGTGTACGAGAAGAACGCCGAGGTCGGCGGGACGTGGCTGGAGAACACCTACCCCGGGTGCCGGGTCGACGTCCCGAGCCATCTCTACACCTTCGCGTGCGCCACCCGGACCGACTGGCCCGAACACTTCTGTACCCAGGAGGAACTGCTGGGCTATTTCCGGACGTTCGCCACGGAGTTCGGGCTCTACGAGCACATCCGGTTCCGCAGCGAGGTGACGAGCGCCCAGTGGGACGAACAGCGGCGGGAGTGGTCCCTGGAGGTGACGACGGACCAGGGCCCGGTGCGGGACCGGGCCCGGGCCGTCATCAGCGCGGTGGGGCAGCTCAACCGGCCGCGGCTGCCGGACATCCCCGGGCGCGACACCTTCACCGGGCCGGCCTTCCACTCCGCGCGCTGGGACGCGTCGGTGGATCTCGCCGGCCGACGGGTCGCCGTGATCGGCACTGGGGCCAGTGCCTTCCAGTTCGTCCCGGAGATCGCCGAGGCGGCGCGCCACCTGCTGGTCTTCCAGCGCACCCCACCGTGGATGCGCCCCAGCCCGGACTACGGCAAGCCCCTGTCCGAGGGCGCCCTGTGGCTGTTCCGGCACGTTCCCCACTACGCCATGTGGTACCGCTTCGTGCTGGCGGCTCCCGGACTCCAGGGGGCGCCCTGGGTCGTCGACCCTCGGTACCCGGTGTCGGAGCGGGCCGTGTCGGCGGAGAACGAGCGGGTCCGAGCGGTGCTGGTCGCCGCCATGGAGGCCCAGTTGTCGGACGCCCCCGAGCTGCTGCCCCGGGTCATCCCCGGCTATCCCGTGGGCTCCAAGCGGGTGGTCAGGGACAACGGCCGGTGGTTCGCCACGCTGAAACGCGACGATGTCACCCTGGTCACCGAGCCCGTCACCGAGATCGACGCGGGCGGGTTGCGCACGGCTGACGGCGCCCGGTACGCGGCGGACGTCATCGTCTACGGCACCGGTTTCCAGGCCGACCGCTTCCTGGAGCCGATGTCCGTGACGGGCCGGGGCGGAGCCGATCTGCACAAGTCCTGGAACGGCGACGCCCGGGCCTATCTCGGCACGACCGTTCCCGGCTTCCCCAACTTCTTCTGCCTCTACGGCCCCAACACCAACCTCGTGGGGCAGGGCAACAGCATCCTGTTCTTCTCCGAGTGCGCCGTGACCTACGTGATGGACGCGCTGCGGCGCCTCACCGGCCCGGGGCGCCCGTGCATGGAGGTCCGGCAGGACGTGCACGACCGCTACAACGCCTGGATCGACGAGGCCACCCGCGAACGGGCCTGGGGCTGGACCTCCGTACGCACCTGGTACGTCAACGAGCACGGCCGTTCGCCGCAGAACTGGCCGTTCTCCGCGCTCGAGTACTGGCAGCGCACCCGTGCCGTCGATCCGGGCGACTACCTCATGGAATGAGCGTCTCACCACCCCGTCCCAGGAGCGTCTTGATGTCTGCCCCCACTACTCGCCGGAACTCGGTCGAGACCGGGCCGCCACCGCCGTTCGATCCCGAGCTGGCGGCCGAACTGCCCTCGCTGACCGCGTCGGTGCCGTCCTCGATCACCAGCGACATGATCCCCGAGCTGCGCAGGCGCAGTCCCCGGGGACCCACGGACGAGGAGCTGTGCCGTCACGGAGCGTTCACCGTCGAGGAGCGATCGGCCCCCGGACCGCCCGGGGCTCCCCCGGTCCCGCTGCTCGTCTGCCGTCCCACCCGGGCCGCTGCCGCCACCGCGGCGGTCTACTACATCCACGGCGGCGGGATGTTCTTCGGTGACAACCGCTCCGGACTGGCGGACATCATGGACTGGGCCGGGGAGTTGGCGCTCTCGGTCGTCTCGGTGGAGTACCGGCTGGCGCCGGAGACACCCCACCCCGGTCCGGTCGAGGACTGCTACGCCGGTCTGCTCTGGACGGTGGCGCGCGCGGACGACCTGGGCATCGATCCGGACCGGCTCGTACTGGCCGGGCGCAGCGCCGGCGGCGGTCTGGCCGCCGCGGTCGCCCTGCTGGCCCGTGACCGCGGTGGCCCTCGGCCGGCCGGACAGCTGCTGGTCAGCCCCATGCTCGACGACCGCAACGACAGTGTCTCCGGGTGGCAGATGTCGGGCCGTGGGGTCTGGGACCGGGCCAGCAACGAAACCGGCTGGGCGGCCCTGCTCGGCCCGGCCCGCGGCGGTCCGGACGTGCCGTACTCCGCCGCGCCGGCCCGGGCCACCGTCCTGTCGGACCTGCCAGCGGCGTACCTCGACGTCGGTTCGGCGGAGACCTTCCGTGACGAGAGCATCGCCTACGCGGACCGTCTCTGGCGGGCGGGTGGGCAGGCTGAGCTGCATGTGTGGCCGGGGGCCTTCCACAACTTCGACGCCCTCGTCCCCCGGGCCCGAATCTCGCGGGAGGCCCGGAGGGCACGCCTGGGCTGGCTGCGGCGGCTCCTCGGCGCACAAGGCCGCGCATAAGGGCCGGTGCGGGCATGAACGAGCCCCGGTGGATCGTCGATCCACCGGGGCGTCCGCGGTTCCCGCCGGCCGGCTCGTGGCCGGGTTCTCCTGCGCTCAGCCGGCGGCGGCCCTGTCCGGTGCCCGTACGTGGTCGTGCCCGACCACCCGGGACCTTGTCCTGAGACGTCCGTTCTCGTAGGCGAGGACGTCACTCACCACACAGCTCGGCGCGATCTCCGGAATCCGCTCGCCCTCGGTGGTGACGACCAGCGCGTACATGGTGGTCTCGATGGTTCCGTCCCCTTTGTCCACCACCCCCAGCATGTTGAACCAATGACGTCGCTGTACCCGGCGGCCCTCGAAGCGCCTGTGGAACTCCTCGAGTTCCCTGACGATCCCCGCGGGAGTACGGGCCGCCGGCCGGCCAGGAGTATGAGTGAATTCTCCGTCAGGCGTGAACGTCGATGCATACCCCTCGAAGTCTCCGTCGTCCAGCATCCTCATTTGCTCCGCGTAGAACTGCTGGACAGTCACGTACAGGTCGGTGAAGCTCTGTCCGGATTCCATGCTCTGCAGGATGTGCGGTGTTCCTAGAGGGCCACTCAAGGAACGCATGCGGCACCCACGACCGCGCGCGGAGGGTCACGAGGGAGGGGCGACGAACCGGAAGCCCACACCACGGACGGTCTCGACCCAGTCGCGGTGGCCCAGCTTTCTGCGCAGGGCGGCGATATGGGAGTCAAGGGTCCGGGACCTGCCCACCCATTGTTCGGCCCACACCGTTTCGCCGATGTACTGACGGGTGAAGACCCGGCCGGGTGAGGAAGCCAGCAGAACCAGGAGTTCGAATTCCTTGCGCGTCAGACTCACCGGGGCGCCCCCCACCGACACGACGTGTTGCCGCAGGTCCACCAGCAGCGGTCCGTGCCGCAGGACCTCGTTCTGCATGGTCGGTATCTGGTCGTCCCTGGCGGCGCCCGCCGTTCCGGGTCGGGCGACCTGTTGTGAGGTGCGGCGCAGCACCGCCGTCATTCTCGCCAGCAGTTCGTGGAGCCGGTAGGGCTTCACGACGTAGTCGTCCGCGCCCAGTCTCAGGCACAGCACCTGGTCGAACGAGTCGGAGCGACCGGTCACGGCGATGATCGGGACGTGGGTGCGGTCGTGGAGCCGGCGGCACAGTTCGAGGCCGTCGATGTCCGGCAGGTTCAGATCGAGGAGAATGATGTCCGCGGTGTCGGCATCACGCAGCGCTTCCAGGCCCAGCGCGAGATGCCGGACACTCCAGCCGTGTTCCTCCAGCCCTTCCGTCAGCGCTTCGGCAACGGCTAAGTCGTCTTCCACCAGAAGAGCCTTCACTCACAAACCCCGTTCGGTGACTCGTGTACATCGGTCAGGCCCCCCTCTGTTACCGCCATCCATAGTGCCCTCCGCCCGCTCCTCGGTACACAACGGGCTCCACCCGTAAGCGGAGCCTTTTCCGGATTGGCGGCCTTTTGCCATGGCAAGACGCCGACAACTGTCCGAAACACGTCGTGTCCCGAGGAACTCCCCACTCCCTGACCGTGGCGGTGTTCGTAACGGTGTGTGTGCCGGCCTGGTTGCTCGTTTACATTCGGATGAGCGAGACATCGGACGACTCGTCGCTGGAGGAGGCCACCGAGTCGTCCGCCGAGGGTGCCGAGTGGCGTCGGTGACCGGATACGGGGAAGGGGGACCGTACGGGTACTGCCGACTGGGGACGTGGAAGTCGGCCTGGCTGCGCGGCCGGGCACCGCGGCGAGCCGCCGGCGGCAGCTCGGGCGTGCTGACGTTCTCACCGCCATCCTCGGTGTCGGCGATCGGTTCGGTGGCTGAGGGAAGCCGCTAAGGAAACGGAGGCTTCAGTGCGCGCCAGAGTACTCACGGCCCTGCTCGCCTTCGCGGTACTCGCCCTCGCCGGCTTCACCGTGCCGCTCCTGACCCTCACCGCATCCGAACGCACTCAGCAACTGACAGTGGCGCGCTCCGGCACCCTGGACCGTTTCGCCACGCTGACCGACCAGGCCGAGCGCACCGGCGACACCAGGGCGCTCGTCGCCGAGGCCACGCGCTACACCCAGCTCTACGGGGAGGCCGTCGTGATCGTCGACGCCCATCGGGCGCCGGTGGCGCAGACCGGCGGCATGCGGGCGTCCGACCCCGTGGTGGGCCGGCTGGTGGACGCGGCACTGCGCAATCAGCCCGTGTCCCCCACGAGCACGCTGCGCCCGTGGAATCGGGACGACCGGCTGTTCGCCCGGCCTGCGGGCAGCGGGACACGGGTGACCGGCGCCGTCGTCCTGCGTGCCTCGGTGGACGCCGCCGCTCATGACATCTCCGTCCGCTGGGGCCTCATCCTCCTGGGCACGGGCCTGGTCGCCGTGGCCTGCGTCGTGCTCGCGCTGGCCGCGACCCGCTGGGTGGTGCGTCCATTGCACCGCCTCGACCGCGCGGTCGGTGAACTCGCCGCGGGCCTCCCGCCACGGCAGACCCAGGTCGGCGGGCCGCCCGAACTGCGCAAGCTGGTCACCGGCTTCAACCGCATGGCCGACACCGTCACGGCCGCCCTGGATCAGCAGCGGCGTCTGGTGGCCGACACGTCGCACCAGCTGCGCAATCCTCTGACGGCTCTGCGACTGCGGGTCGATTCGCTCGGGTCACGGCTGCCCCCCTCCGCCTCCCGCACCTACTCGGGGGTGACCAGCGAACTGGAGCGCATGGAGCGGCTCCTCGACGATCTGCTCGCTCTCGCCACCGCGGAGCAGCGGGCCGGGGAGCTGACCGTCAACGGCAGGCGGAGAGACGAGCGCTGTGACGCGGCCGCGGTCGCCTCGGACCGGGTCCAGCTGTGGCGGCCGGTGGCCGACCAGGGCGGCGTGTCGCTCCGGGCGCACGACTCGCCGATCGCCATGGCGGCCTGCACGGAGACGGAGCTGGCCCAGGTGGTCGATGTCCTGGTGGACAACGCGCTCAAGTACGCCGGCCCGGGGTCCGAGGTCGTGGTCGACGCCGCCTGCGAAGGCCCCTGGGCGGTGCTGGAGGTCCAGGACAACGGCCCGGGTCTGACGAAGGAGGAGCTCGCCCACCTCGGTGACCGCTTCTGGCGGAGCGGCCGGCACCGCACGGTGCGCGGCAGCGGTCTGGGGCTGGCCATCGTCGAGCGGATCGCCGCTGGACGGGGCGGACGGCTCGACTTCCGTGCGGTCTCCCCCCACGGGTTGAGCGTGCGGGTCTTCCTGCCGCGGGCCCCGGCAGGGACCCGCTTGGGGGACGGCCCGGGCAATGCCCCGTGCACGTCGTGCGGTCCCCCGCCCGAGGACACGAGGCTCACGGCCGGGGTGCCGTGCGCTCGCCACCGGCCGTCGGTGATGTTTCCGGGCCCGGACCAGGTGGGGGGTCGGGTGGGTTGACCGTGATCCGTCGCAGGCCCCTGCTGCGATTCGGCCTGGCCGCCGTGTCCACCGGTGGGCTGCTGAGCGGTCTCACCGCGGACGAGCCGCACCTGGGCACGGACCGGGCGGGCGTCCTGCGCATCGCGTCCGGCGAACCGAGCGGGTTCTACGCGGCGTTCAGCCGTCTCCTCGCCGCCGAGTGCGCCGAGGCCGTTCCGCCCATGATCTGTCGCCCCGTGTTCACCGAGGCCAGCGTGGCCAATGTGGGACTGCTGGGCACCGGACGTGCCGAACTGGCGATAGCTCTGGCCCACACGGCAGCGGCCGCGATGGCGGGCAACGCGCCCTTCCACGGGCGCACGCCGCTGCGCGCGCTGGGCCGGGTCTACGAGAACTACCTGCAACTGGCCGTACGCGCGGACTCGGGCATCCGCAGTCTTCCGGAACTGGCCGGGAGGACCGTCTCGCTCGGAGCCCCGGAATCAGGCGGGGCGGCACTCGGCGGGCAGTTGCTGCGCGCGGCCGGCCTGACGCCGGGGAAGGACGTACGGGTCGTCCATCTGTTGATGCCAGAGGCGGCGCGTGCCCTGCGCAGCGGCACGATCGACGGCCTGCTCGTGGCGGGAGGCGTGCCCCTGCCGCTGCTGTCGGGGCTGGACACCCGGCCCGGCTTCCGGCTGCTCCCGCTGGCGGACCTGCTCCCCGGGCTGCGCGCCCTGGGCGGACCGGACGACGACTGGCTGGAGGAAGTGACCGTGCCGTCGGACGCCTACCAGGGAACGGCCGGTGTCGCCACGATCGGTGTGGCCAATCTCCTTCTGTGCCGTCCCGATCTCCCCGACGCAGTGGCCGCGGCGGTCACCAGGCTCCTGGTTCTCCGCGCCGACCGCCTGGTCCCCGAGGAGTCGGTTGGCACACAGTTCCTCGACGCGCCGAGCCTCATCGCCACCGGCGCCGTTCCGCTGCATCCCGGTGCGGTCGCCGCCTACCGGGAAGTGCACGGCTGAGTTCCGGGCTGCGGACGCTACCCGGCGCGCTGGGCACGAATCATGTCCCGGTACCAGTAGTAGCTGGACTTCGGGATCCGCCGCAGATCGTCGTAGTCGACGTAGACCAGTCCGAACCTCTTCGCATAGCCGTAGGCCCACTCGAAGTTGTCCAGCAGGGACCAGCAGAAGTAACCGCGGACGTCCACTCCCTCCGCCATGGCGGCCTGGAGCGCCCCGAGATGGGCGTCGACGAACTCGATGCGTTCGGGGTCGGGAACGGAGCCCGTCGCGTCGACGACGTCGCGGTACGCCGCGCCGTTCTCGGTGATGTAGACCGGAGGCAGTGCGTAGTCCTCGTCGAGCCGGCGCAACAGCCTGGTCATCGCGGCCGGTTCGACCGGCCACCCCATCGCGGTGCGCGGCAGCTCCGCCGGCGCCACGCGCTCCACGTCGATGTCGGCCGCCGTCCGGAAGGCGGGGTCCGGGTCCGCCGTGGGCGCGTACTTGGCGTAGGCCGGTGCGTAGACGTTCACCCCGAGGAAGTCCAGGGGCTGCCGGATCAGCGCGAGGTCGTCCGCATCGCGGAATCCGAAGTCGCTGATCTGCGACCACACCTCCGGTTCCCCCTTGGGCCAGGTTCCGCCCAGGAGCGGATCGGTGAACACCCGGTTCTGGAGAAGGTCGAGCCGCTCGGCGGCGGACAGATCGGCCGGGTCCTCCGAAGCCGGCGTGACGTCGCTGAGGTTGAGGGTGATGCCGAACTTCTCCTCGCCACGTTGCTGTGCCCGCATCGCCCGCACGGCGAGTCCGTGCCCGACCATCAGGTGATGTGCGGCCGCCAGTGCTCCATGTCCTTCCCGGGCGCCGGGAGCGTGTTCGCCGGTGGCGTGCCCCAGGAAGGCGACGCAGTAGGGCTCGTTGAGGGTCGTCCACCAGGTGACGCGGTCGCCGAGCGCGTCGTGCACGAGCGCGGCGTACTCGGCGAAGCGCTCGGCGGTGTCCCGGACGCGCCACCCGCCACGCTCCTCCAGGGCCTGGGGCAGGTCCCAGTGATAGAGCGTCGGCCATGGTTCCACTCCCTCGTCGAGGAGTTCGTCGACCAGCCGCTGGTAGAAGTCGATTCCCCGGCGCTCCACCGGTCCGCGGCCCTCCGGCTGGATCCGGGGCCATGCCACCGAGAAGCGGTACGCCCCCACTCCGAGATCACGGGTCAGCGCGATGTCCTCGCGGAACCGGTGGTAGTGGTCGCAGGCGACGTCACCGTTGTCCCCCCGGGCGATGGTCCCCGGCGTGTGGGAGAAGACGTCCCAGATGGATCGGCCGCGGCCGTCCTCGTCGACGGCTCCTTCGATCTGGTAGGACGCCGTCGACACTCCCCACCGGAAATCGGCCGGGAACCTACGCAAGTCCTTCTCGGCAGACAATGTTTGCAGCCCTTTCCCTCGAAACAGCGGGCAGAACACTCACGTGCCGATCGTCGTGGCGTCGATGACGAGGCGGTACCGCGCGTCGCCGTCCCGGACACGGCGGTACGCCCACTCGATCTCCGCCGCGTCGACCACTTCCACCTCCGTGGAGATGTCGTTCTCCGCGCAGAACCGGAGCATCTCCTTGGTCTCGGCCGACCCTCCGATCATCGAACCGGCGATGGCCCTGTTCCCCGCGATGAGCGAGAACGGGTCACAGCTGAGCGGGACCCCCGGGGCTCCGATGTTGACCAGGACCCCTCCGGGCCGGAGCGCGGCGAGGTAAGGGTCCATGTCCAGCGGCGCCGAGACGGTGTTCAGCATCAGGTCGAACCGGTTCCGGGAACCGCCGAGACCGGATGGGCCCTCGGTCGCCAGGTGGTCGACCGCTCCCAGCCGCCGGGCGTCGGCACGTTTCTCGCCGCCACGGCTGAGGGCGGTGACCTCGGCCCCCATCGCGGCCGCCATTCTCACCGCCAGGTGCCCCAGCCCGCCGATGCCGACGACGGCGACCTTCCGGCCGGCGACCGGACCCCAGCGGCGCAGTGGCGAGTACACCGTGATCCCGGCGCACAGGAGCGGGGCGGCACCACTGAGCTCGATGCCGTCCGGGATGCGGTGCACGAACGGCTCCCGGACGACGATGCTCCGGCTGTACCCGCCGTAGGTCAACGATCCGTCGTAGGCACGGGAGTTGTATGTTTCGACGACCCCGTCGACGCAGAACTGCTGCTGGTGGCCGACGCAGTGCTCACAAGTCCCGCAGGAGTCGACCATCACGCCGACGCCGACGCGATCTCCCACCCGGTACGCCGACACGTCCTCACCCACGGCGCCGACCACGCCGGAGATCTCGTGTCCCGGGACCATCGGGAAGACTCCGTTGTCCCAGTCCCCCTGGACCCGGTGGAGGTCGCTGTGGCAGATCCCGGTGAAGGCGATATCGATCTGCACGTCGTCGCCACGCGGTTCGCGCCGGTCGAGCGTCGTGGGGACGAAGGGGCCGCCCGCGACGTCGACGGCCAGAGCGGGCGTCTTCATGACCGGGACCCCGCCGGTCCTGCGGGACAGCTGGTCACGACTCACCTCGCAGCCATGCGACCTGTTCCGCGGACAGGTCGATCTCGACGGCCCTGAAGCTCGCGCGCGACTCCGCGAGCGTCTTGGGCCCGTACATGGCGAACGTGGGGAAGGGCTGGTGCAGTACATAAGCCACGGCGATCGCCGAGGGCGAGACTCCGTGGTCACGGGCCAGCTTCTCGGCTCGCCGCTTCCGCTCGAAGTTCTCGCACCCGTAGAAGCACCGCACCAGCAGTTCGTCGGTCAGGTCCGAGGGATCGGCCCGGACGAAGAAGTTGCGGGAGCGGGCCGACCAGGCGAGCAGGGGCATCTGCCGTTCGGTCAGCCAGCGCATCGACTCCGCGTCGCACGCGTCCAGGCAGCCGGGCCACGGCAAGTCGTGGGGCTCGGCGAGACCGAAGTAGTTGCTGAGCACCGAGAAGCCGCGTTTGCCGTTGGCGCGTGCCCAGGCGTTGGCCTCCTCCACCCGTTGGATCGACCAGTTCGAGCCGCCGAAGACGCGCACCAGGCCGGCGTCCGCGTGCTCGTTGAGGACGTCGACGAACTCGCCGGCCGGTATGTCCTCGTTGTCGCGGTGCAGCAGGTAGACATCGAGGTGACCGGTGCCCTGTCTGTCCAGGGACTCCAGGAGCTGACGGCTCAGCGCCTCCGGGTTGCAGTCCGGCGTGTGGGCACCCTTGCCGATCACCACCACGTCGTCACGGATGCCACGGTCGGCGATCCACTTGCCCAGTCGGCGCTCGGCCTGGCCGTCGAGATAGAAGTGGGCGGTGTCGAACACGTTGCCGCCGAGCGTGACGTAGTGGTCGAACAGCGCGGACGCGGTGGAGAGATCGGGCTGGTGGTCGCATCCCATGACGATCCGCGAGAGCGGCTTGTCCAGCCCCTCGATCCGCCCCGGGCCGCGGTGGTCCGCCCCACCGACCGGCGCGGGGACACTCAGCGGGTACGCGGACACCGTGGTGATCGTCGCGTCGTCCCGCTCGAACGGGTAGCGGACCCCGATCGCCGCGCGCCACCGGTCGAGAGCCGCGGTGTTCCCCAGGGAGTCTTCATTGCTGAGCTGCTCCGGCTCCGGGCCGCGCACGCTCTCGGCGAAGGCGTCCATCTGAAGCGCGTACGCGCCCGACGCAGGGAACGTGCGCTGTTCCGGCAGGTGTCCGACACGGCGGATGATCACCTGAGGACTCGTGGAGAGCGCCCAGGGGTCGAGCATCTCGATCGTGCCCTTCGACCCGACGATCTGCACGGTGTTGTTGTCGACCATGCGCACACCGGTCCGCAAGGACGCCGTCACCCCGTTGCCGAACCGCATCCGCGCGATCGCCCACTCGTCGACGCCGGCTTCGCCTACGCTCCCGTCGGCGGTGAGGCTCACCGGCTCAAGGAAGTCGACTCCCGCCGCGGCACCCGCGATCGCACGCGCGATGGACATCGGATAACACCCGACATCCAGGATCCCGCCACCGGCGAGCTGCGGATCGAACAGACGCCCGGTGAGGCCTCCCGCGTCGGGGATGACCAGGTCGGCGGTGACGATCGTGGGCGCCTTCGGGTCGGTGGGTACGAAGAAGGCGAATCCCGCGTCGATGTGACGCACCTCGCCGATCTCACCGGTGCGCACGAGTTCACGGGCCGCGGCCATTTGCGGGTGGAAACGGAACATCATGGCCTCGACCACGCGGACTCCGGTGTGCTGCGCGGCGTCCACGACCGCCATCGCCTGCGCGTGGTTGACCGTCAGCGGCTTCTCGCACAGCACGTGCTTGCCGGCTGCGACGGCCCGCATGGCGAGCCGGGCGTGCGTGGTGTGGACCGTGGCGATGTAGACCGCGTCCACCTGGGCAGAGCTGAGCACGTCGTCTTCGGTGCCCCAGATCGGGTCGCCCGCGAAGAGGTCGCCGACCTCGTCGCAGAGCAGGCGGGCCTGCTCCGGATCTCGGTCGCCGATCGCGCGCAGCTCGCACCGCCGGCTGTCCGGCAACTGTTTCAGGAACCGGCGCGCCATGTTTCCGGAGCCGAGGATCGCCAGGCGCAGTGCGGCCGAGTCCTTCTCGTTCTTGATCGTGGGCATGTCCGTCCTCGATTCGTTGGGGCCGACGGTGGCCGGGAGACGATGCGCCGGGATCTACGACACGGCCAGTTCCGCCCAGGCCGCTCCGCCGTCGTACCTGGTCACCAGCACCGCGAGAGTCGAGGCGCCCCGGTGCGGAACATGCCCTGCGAAGGAGCCGTCCGGTTGCGGATCGAGCGCCACGACCTCCGGTGGTGAACCGGGGAAGACGACTTCGACCTGCGTGGCTTCGGTGTCGTCCCACCGAACGAGGACGTGGTCCCGTTCCGGTACGGCCGTTCCGCACCGTTCGGCGCTCGGCGCGTCTTTGCCGGGCTCGGGAAACGACGTCGCCAGCGCGGCCGAGGGGACCTCGCCCCGCAGGCACGCGTCGAACACCGTGAGGAAGCGCCGGGCCACGGCGTCCCAGGTGAACCGGCGCGCCACCGCCACAGCTCTCGCCCGGAGGGCCGACACCCGTTCCGGGTCGGTTTCCATCAGCTTCACCAGATGGCGCAGGCCCTCGTACACCTCCTGCGTCAGCAGCGGATCGTCGACACGGAACGAGCGCCGCACCGCGAGACCGGCGGCTCCAGGCGACTCGAGGTCGAACGCGTGCTGGAAGTGCGCCATGCCCCGCTGTGCCGTGGCGACCGGGATCGTTCCCGCCGACATGGCCTCGCCCATCGCCATCACGAACGTGTCCAGCTCGAACTTGGAAGGGAACACCGACAGATCGCTCGCCAGCGCCCAGTCCATCAGCTCGGTCGTCGTCCTCGCCTCGGTGCGGACCCGCACGAGGTCGGGGTACCGGGATGCCAGGCCGGTGAGGTCGGCGTCGTCGAGCGGCCCGGCGGTGAGGCAGTGCAGCAGCACGTTGCAGCGCACACCGTCGTCGAGAAGCCGCGCGACGGCCCGGAAGACCTCCTTCTGGCCCTTGTGCTGCAACGCGTAGCGCCCGGCGTGGTAGATGGTCGGCAGGCCTGGGTCCAGCCCCAGCCCGCCCAGGGTCCGGCGGCGCCGGTCGCCGGTTCGCTCGACGGTCAGCCACTCGTCGCCGATGGCGCAACCGCAGACGACCAGGCGGTCCTTGTACCGGCGCAGTTCACGCGCGACGGCGAGTTCCGCGAAGAGCTGCTCGAAGGGGGTGCCGCCCTGCGTGAGCAGGTGCTGCATCTGTCCCTCGGAGAGGAAGTCCAGTGCCGCGACCGCGCGGAGCACGACCGCGAGCGTACTGACGTGGTCCGCCGCCGACTCCGTGGACTGGTCGGCGTAGAGCGCGGTCCGCGGCAGGTACGCACGCATGGCCCGGTGCAGGTACGAGTCCAGCGGAGGATCGACGAGTCCGTCGGTCACCGAGGCGTCGGCTCCCAGGTGTTCGAGAACTCCCCGCACTTCCGGCCCGTACACCTTCATGTTCACCGGGTGGTTCGTCTGCACCGTCGACACCACGGTGAGCCCGCGGCCGGCGAGTGCGGCCGGCAGCAGGTAGTGATAGCGGGGTTCATGGAGGTGCACCACGGTCCCCGGGGATTCCCGGTCGGCCAGATAACGGGCGGCCGCTATCTGGAAGGCCAGGGGCTTCAGGAATCCGATGTCTTTTCCCTCGTGTTCCGCCGGAGGGTAAAGAGCATCCGAATACAGATCGAGCAGGCCGCCGCTCAGGAACACGATCGGGATACCGTCCACCGTTATCCGGGAGGCGCGAACCGAGAGGCGGAGACGGACGGTTTCGGGGTGACTGTTCCAGACGCACGGGTCCAGCCGGACCGGCACCTCCTCGTCCAGCTCCCAGGGCAGATCCTCCACCGGATGCCTCGCGGCCAGAGTTCCGAGAAGACCATGAGCAGGGGTGACCGCACTCACATCATGGCCGGCGTCCCGGAACTTCCGGACCAGGTTCCACAGATAAACCGACGTGCCCGCTCGTACGAGGCTGTCGTCGAAGCCCGTGAACTCGTAGTGGCACTCAACAATCCGCAAGGGATCAGTCCTCTTCTCGAGAGCGTGTGACACAGAGTCGGGCGCTCCACTCGAACGTCACTCGAGGATCAATCGAGAAGGAATGGAGGCAGGGCAAATTCCCGGAAGCTCTTGACCGTTCACTGACGTGCGGTCTTGAATCAGTAGCCCCATCCCTGGGGGAGAGCACATTGGCAACCTTTTTTCTGGCCGTCCATACGCGCCCCGCACCAGGCAAGGAACCCGAGTACCACCGCTGGTACGACGAATTCCATCTCGATGAGGTGCTACAGGTCCCGGACTTCGTCACTGCCGAGCGATACGCCCTCGTCGAGAGCGACGATCCGCACGTTCTCGGCCCGGGAAGCCACCTCGCAGTGTTCACCGTCACCACGAACGACATCGCCGCCACCATGACGGCCTTCCGGCACGCGCAGAAATCGATGGCACAGCCCGACTGCCTCGATGCCGACAGCGTCGCCCTGTCCTGGTGGCGTCCCGTCGGGAGCACCAAGGGCCGGCACAGCCATGTCTCGATGCGAGGAAAGGCTTGACGAACATGACAGTCCAGTCCGATTCGACGTCAGAGGCTTTACGCCCCCGCCGCACCGTGGCGGAGCCAGCCCGCCACAGGGGGTACGCACAGCACACCTGGCAGGTCAGCACCAGCAAGGAAGTCAGCTACGAAGTCGTACTGAGCCCCGGCCTGCTCGACCCGTCGAACTCGACGCTGGCCACCGCGGGCGGCCCGGCGGGAGCACGGTCCGGGCGCCGCCTCGTCGTGGTCGACGCCACCGTACACAGGCTGTACGGGGCGCGGATCAGCGCGTACTTCGCCCATCAGGCAGTCGAGCACGAGATATGCGTGGTCGACGCGCACGAGTCCGTGAAGAGCATGGATACGGTCTTCGAGATCGTCGCCTCGATGGACGCCTTCGGGATCTCCCGCCGCCGCGAACCCGTCATCGCCATCGGCGGCGGTGTCCTCACCGACCTGGTCGGCCTGGCCGCGAGCCTGTATCGCCGGTCCACTCCCTACATGCGCGTGCCCACCACCCTCATCGGCATGGTGGACGCGGCCATCGGCGCGAAGACCGGGGTCAACTTCCGCCGGCACAAGAACCGTCTGGGGACGTACCACCCCTCCGCCGTCACCTTGATCGACCGGGAGTTCCTGCGGACGCTCACACCCCGGCACCTGCGGAACGGGATCGCCGAGATCCTCAAGATGGCTCTGGTCAAGGACGCGGCGCTGTTCGAGCACTTGGAGGCGCACGGCCCGCGCCTCGTCGACGAGCGGATGCAGTCGGCGGGTTCGTCCGACGGCGCGGGGGTGGCGGAAGAGGTGGTGGCACGGGCCATCGGCGGCATGCTCGAAGAACTCCAGCCCAACCTCTGGGAGCACGAGTTGCAAAGGCTCGTGGACTTCGGGCACTCGTTCTCGCCGGCGATCGAGATGACGGCACTGCCCGAGTTGCTGCACGGCGAGGCCGTCTGCATCGACATGGCGTTCAGCGCCGTGCTCGCCCACCGGCGGCGGTTGCTCGACCGGGGTGACCTGACGCGGATCCTGCGCGTCATGGACCGACTGGAGCTGCCGGCCTGGCACCCGGTGTGCACACCGGAACTCATGGCCGGGGGGCTCGCCGACACCGTCAAGCACCGGGACGGCAAGCAGCTGCTGCCGTTGCCCGACGGGATCGGCCGGGTCCGCTTCGTCAACGACGTCAGCCGTACGGAGGTGGACGCGGCCCTGGACATGCTGGTGGATCTCCGCGGGGGCGCGGACGTGCCGGCCATGACGTCCGGAAAGCGAGGAGCGTGACATGGACGGCGTACGCGCGGTTCTCCTGGCCGGTGGCGAGGGCCGCCGCATGGGCCCTCTCGGCCGCGGCCGGCTGAAACCTCTGGTCCCCTTCGGCGGCACCAGCCGGCTGATCGACTTCAGCCTGGCCAACGCCCGCCGCTCCGGCTTCCGGGAGGTGCTGCTGCTGTCACAGTACGAGGAGCGACGCCTCATGGATGATCTTCAGGCGGTCTGGAACGGGAGCCCGGGCGACTTCCGTGTGCATTTCGGCCCGTACGACGAGGCGTACCGGCAGGCCCGGGCGAGTGTCCCTGGCGGAGGCGTTCCCGCGGCGCTGCCCGACCGCACCTGGCCCAGCGAGCGCGGCACGGCCGACGCACTGATCAAGAAGGCCGAGCACATCTTCGGTGACGACACGTCCGAGGTGCTCGTGCTGCACGCCGATCACGTCTACCGGTTCGACTACGGCGACATGATCCGCCGGCACCGTGCCGACAGGGCCGCGCTGACCGTGTCGTACCAGCGCATCGAGCGTCGCTACGTGCACCTGTTCGGCATGGTGGAGTTCGACACCGCCGGCAACCTCACCGGATTCGTCGAAAAACCGGCGCAGCCGACGAGCGACCTGGTGTTCGCCGCCTTCTGCGTCTTCGACGCTCGCGCCCTGCGCCGTCACCTGGAACGCCTGGACGGAACGGACTGGCAGCACGACATCAGCCGCGACGTCATCCCCGCCATGCTCGCCGCCGGTGAGCGGATCCGCGGGTACGAGGTCACCGGCTACTGGGAGGACATCGGAACCGTCGAGCGTTACCACCGGGCCCACCGCGGCCTGTTGGGCGGGAGTCCGACTCTGAGCCTGGCCGAGCTGCCGCTCACCGTTCGCCCCGGGGTGCCCCGGCGATACATCGAGCGGGAGGGTGCCGTTCGTTCCAGCATCGTTCCCGGCGACTGGGTCAACGCCGGCCGGGTGGCGGAGAGCGTCGTGTATCCCGGGGTCACCGTCGGTGCCGGTGCGCGCGTGCGGGACTGTGTGCTGCTGCCCGGGACGGTGGTCCCCGAGGGTGCCGAGCTGGAATCGGCCATCCTCCTGGAGGACGGGACCGTACAGCGCTGCGACCCGGCTCCGGTGCTCGGGGGTGTCGCCTCATGACCGCACCGTCCCTGGCGACAGGGGCTCCGCGCGGCTTCGTCGTCGCCGATCTCGGCGGTACGACGCTGCGGATCGGCCGGATCACCGAAGGGGCGGCCTCAGCCGCGGCCGTCCGCCGCGTGCCGACCGAAGGCCTGGGTCGTTACCGGGAGTTGCCCGCCCAGGCGCTGCAGGACAGGGTGGTGGACCAGCTCACCCGGGAGTTGGAGGCCTACCTCGGCTCGCCCGGGGGCGAGGGGGCGAGCGCAGTCGGCGTCTCTTTCGCCGGGCCGATGACGAAGGACGGCACCGTGCTGGCGGGGCCCACTCTGTGGGGAGGGGCCGCGGCTCCCCTGCCCCTGGCGGACATCCTGAACCGGCGGCTGGGCGTGCCGGTCGTCGTGGCCAATGACATCACCGCCGCCGCCTGGCGCTACGCGGCCGCCGAGCCCGATCCCTTCTGCCTGATCACCGTCAGTTCGGGCATCGGGCACAAGGTCTTCCGCAACGGCGAGGTGCTGGTCTCGGACTCCGGGCACGGCGGTGAGATCGGCCACTGGCGCGTCGACCCGGGCGAGGACGCCGTGCCCTGTGAATGCGGCGGCCGGGGCCACCTCGGCGGGATGGCGTCCGGCCGCGGAGTGCTGCTGGCCGCCCGTCGGGCCGCGGCGGGCGACCCGGACGGCTTCGGCCGTTCCGCACTCGCCGAACCCGCGGGCGGCGACCCGGCCGGCATCACCAACGAGGACCTGGCCCGTGCCGTCCGCGCCGACGACGCGTTCGCGACCCAGGTGCTGCGCAGCTGTCTGGTCCCGCTGGCTCTTGCCGTCAACTGCATCTTCACGGCGATCGGCGTACGGCGTTATCTGTTCATCGGCGGCTTCGCCGTCGCGGTCGGGCACCGGTTCGTCACCCTGCTCGGCGAGGAACTGACGAAACTGGGCTGCTTCGGCCTCGGCGACGCGGAGATCCGCGACATGCTCTCGCTGGGCGCCGCGGACGACGACCACTGCCTCATCGGCATGGCGAGGCTGCTGACCCGGACGCTGCCCGCCACCGCGTGCACCGGAGGCGGGACATGAGGACCCTCGTCGTCGGCAGCGGCTTCGTGGGCAGTGCCCTGGCCGGTCGCCTGGCCAGAGCGGGTGACGAGGCGGTCCTCGCCTCCCGGACGCCTCCGGCGTCACCCGCCGACGGCGTCGTGCACGCCTGGGTCCCTCTCGACATCACCGAGGACGGGGCCTTCGGACGCGCGCTGGAGCGCGTGCGTGCGGACACTGTCGTTCTGGTGCACGGTCCCTCGGACGTGACCTGGTGCGAGGAGCACCCCGAAGAGGCGACGCACGGGCACGCCGAGGCGGCCAGGCAGGTGGTGCGGGCGGCGGGGAACCGGCGCGTCGTCTTCATCTCCACCGACAACGTCTTCGACGCGGACGCCGGGGCGCCCGACGAGTCCGTCCCGCCGCGACCCGCCAACGCCTACGGGCGGGCGAAGCTCGCCGCCGAACAGATCCTGGCCGAGCTGCCGGCCGTGACGCTGCTGCGCGTCAGCCTGATCTACGGCTGGGAGCCCGCCACGAGCACGAAATGGCTCAACTTCTTCGCCTCGTGTGTGCACCGCCTCCGGGCCGGCGAGCGGGTGACCGCCCCCTTCGACCAGTGGACGACGCCGGTGCTCCTCGACGACGTGGTCGAGGTGACCACCGCGCTCGCCAGGGCGGAGTCACCCCCGCGGCTTCTCCACCTCGGCGGACCGGACCGGTTGTCGCGGGCCGAGTGGGCGGCCCTCATCGCCGAGGAGCTGGGCGCCTCGCCGGCCCTGGTGACGGCGGAGCCGCGGGAGAACGGCCGCTACGCCGGCCGCCCCGCCTCCACCTGTCTGTCGAGTGGTCTGCTCGCGACGCACCCGGCAACGGCCGACCTGGCTCCCCGGCCGGTCCGCGAAGGCAGCCGTCTGCTGATCGACCGGCACACTTCCCCGACTCCGAGGAGCACCGTGTGACGACGAACACCGGCGCGCCCGACGGCGCACCACCCCTCGGACCACCGGCCCGGGCCGCCGCGCGGCGGGGCGTGCCGAGCGCCCGCCGGGTGGATCACCTGGCCTTCACGGTGCCGGACCTCGACCGTGCGATCGACTTCACGGTGCGGGTGCTGGGGGGCGAACTCGTCTACCGCCTGCCCTCGTTGGCGCACGACGACGACTGGATGCGCGAGCACCTCGACGTTCATCCCCGGGCCGACACGGAGATAGCCCTGGTGCGCCTCGGGCCGACCACGAACCTGGAGCTGTTCGTCTACCGGTCGCCCGACCACCGTGACGTTCCACCCCGGCCGAACGACCTGGGCAGCGTGCACTTCGCCCTCCGTGTGACGGACGTGGACTCCGCCGTCGCGGCCTTGCGGGAGCGTGGGCCGTGGCACCCCTACGGACCCGTGCGGACCGTGCCTGAGGGGCTGCCCGGAGCGGGGATGCGGTGGGTCAGGGTGACCACGCCCTGGGGCATGCCGCTCGAACTGCGATCGGTGCCGGGCTCACTGCCGTACGAACGGCAGACATCGGCGCGCCGCTTCCTCCCGGGCAGCACGTGGCACAACGGTGCCGACGGCTCCGGCGCGGCCGCCGCGCTGCCCGGAGCTCGCGGTGTCGACCACCTGGCCTGGACCGTGGCCGACCTGGACGAGGCCGAACGCTTCTTCACGGAGGTCCTGGGCGCCGAACGGCTCTACCGCACGACGGCCGACCTCACCGACCCGGAGTCGGCCGCCGCCCTGGGTGTGCCGCAGGGCGGCACCCTGCACCAGGTGGCCCTGCGCATGGGCCCCACCGACAACGTCGAACTCAACTGCTTTCACGACTCGTCCGGCGCGCGCCGGCGCTGGCCCCGCAACAGCGACGTGGGCGGCAATCACCTGGCGCTGTACGTGGACCATGTCGACGAGGCAGCCGCGTACTTGGCCGCACAGCCGGGCTGCACCGTGCTCGGCGCCCCCGAGACCATCCCGCAGGGCCCTCTGGCCGGCGACCGCTGGGTGTACGTCCGGACCGGAATCGGGCTGTACATCGAGGTGGTGCACATGCCGGACGGCAGCCTGCCCTACGAGCGCGGCACGACCGCCAGACGCCGGGCGGCGGACGGTGAGCGGTGGTGGAGCCGTTGAACGGCCCGCACGAGGCCCTGACACCCATCCGGCCGACGAACGGAAGGACGCCAGTGTGGCGACGCTGACACCCACTGATCCGGAACTCCTGGCCACGGCCGTCGTCACCACGCTGGCCGTCGACTTCGATCCCCAGGCCCGTGAGGCCAGCATCTTCTACTGGGACCGCGGACTTGCCTACCGCCGAGCCGTGGTGCAGGCGGCGGAACGAACCGGGGACGAGACCGTCGAGCGCCTGGTCGGCGCCTTGCGGGTCCGCCCAGCCGACCCGGCTCTGCACGACGCCCTGCGCATGCGTCTGGTCCGACTCGCCGCAGAGGGCGGCGGGGCGGGCCTCGACACGCTCTTCGAACGGGCTTGGGAGGCGGAGTCCAACTCACGCCTGGGATACCACCTGGGCCGGTGCTACACCGGCACCGGCCAGGCCACGGTGGGGGCGGAGCGGCTCGGCACACTGCCGCCGGGTGCCGGTCTGCCGCCCGGCGGCACCCCCCGGGTACTCGTCGTCGTGCCGTTCCGCGACCGGGGCCCGGGGTCGCGCCTGCGTAACCTGCTGGCCTGTCTGCTGGCCTTGCGGGACCAGTCCGTACCGCGTGACTTCTACCAGGTCGCCGTGGTGGAGACGGACGACGTCCCGCGCTGGCGCGAGACCGTTTCGCCTCGGACGGACCACTACCTCTTCGCGTACAAGCCGGGCGACTTCAACAAGTCCTGGGCGGTGAACGTGGGAGTGGTCAACGCTCCGGGGCGCGCGGAGATCGTCTGCATTCTGGACGCGGACGCCCTGGTCGACCGCGACTTCATCGCGCGCAACGTGGCCCGCTTCCATCACCCCGGCACCATGGGGCACCTCAGTTACCGCGACATGTGGTGCCTCGACGAGTCCGCCACCTCATGGGCGATCGAGGAGCGGCTCTGGCGGGGTGCCGCCGAGGTGGCCACCGATCAGCTGCGGGCGTTCGTACTGCGGCGACCGCCCGGGTGCTGTGTCTGGGTGCGCACGAGCGCCTTCCACCGGATCGGCGGAATGGACGAACGCTTCGAGGGCTGGGGAGGCGAGGACAACGACTTCGCCTACCGCATGGACATCAACTCCGCCCTGGACCACTACCACGACCCCCTGCTGCACATGTACCACCCGTCCTCCGCGGTGCTGCGCGAGGACGGTGAACTCGTCAACGCCCACATCCCCGCGCTGAGCTGGGGGCCGTCCTCAGCACCCATCGGCGACATCCACCGCTTTGCGCGGACCACCGCGACCGGTGACCGGCACGAACGAAGGGCAGGCAGCCATGTCTCGTGACATCCCCGTTCTGGACCTGACCGAGTGGAGGACAGCGGACACTGCGCGACGCTCCGAGATCGGGGCGGCGCTGGATACCGCCCTGCGCCGAACCGGCCTCTTCCTCCTGCGCGGACACGACGTCCCGCCCGACCTCACCGAGCGCATGCGCACGCAGGGACGTGCGTTCTTCGCGCTGCCCGGCGAGGTGAAGCAGCAGTACGCCGTCAGCCGTCCCTACGACAACGGGTGGCGCGGCCTGGGTGCTCTGGACGTCGGCGCCGTCGACGGACAGGCCGGCACGCCCGATCTCCACGAGGCGTATCACGTCGGCCCCTCCCACCGCACCGGCGACCCGACGTTCGACGCGACGTACTACCCGCGCAACAAGTGGCCCGCGGAACAGGCGGAGTTGCGGGACACAGCGCTGGAGTACACCGGCCACATGACTCGGGTGGCCCACGAGGTGCTCGGCGTCCTGGCGTCGGTGCTCGGCCTGCCGGAGGACTTCTTCACCTCCAGGTCACAGCGGGCGACGTGGACCCAGAACATCAACTGGTACCCCTCTCTCCGGACCGTCGGCGGCGTGGTGGAAGGCCAGATGCGGGTCGGTCCGCACACCGACTTCGGCACGTTGAGCCTGCTCGACCGCCAGCAGGGGGTCGGCGGCCTGGAGGTCTGGAACGAGGAGGACGGCTGGTTCAAGCCACCTTTCGAGCCGGGCGCCCTCGTCGTCAACCTGGGCGACCTGATGAACCTGTGGACGGACGGCCGCTGGCGTTCACTCCGGCACCGTGTACTCGCGCCCAGCGACGCGGCCCCGGACGAGGAACTCGTGTCCCTGGTCTACTTCTTCGAGACGGATCCCGACACGGAGGTCGTCCCCCTGGCGGCTCCGGCGGGAGGCGGCGAGGGGATGGGCCCGGTCGTCGCCGGGGAGTCGATCCTGGAGAAGGTCGGCGCCAGTCTGACGCTCGGCTGACACGCCACGTACCGGGGCTCACTGCCCGCAATCCGACGGAACGCCACGCGAGAGGCCACGAGAGCCATATGGGCGACGACAACTCCACACTGGCCTTACAGGAGCCTGACAGGGCACGGAGCCGGATGCCGAGTGGTCTTGTCGCGCTGGCGCTCGGCGGGTTCGGCATCGG
>NZ_WWIQ01000009.1:48543-49724 GCF_009862985.1 Streptomyces sp. SID5464
GTCGCGCTGGCGCTCGGCGGGTTCGGCATCGGTCTGACCGAGTTCCTCATCGCCGGGCTGCTGCCGCAGGTGGCGTCGAGTTTCGCGGTGTCCGAGGCGGCTGCGGGCTGGCTGATCTCCGGGTACGCGTTGAGTGTCGCGGTGGGAGCGATCGCGCTGACCGCGGCGACGGCACGGCTGCCGCGCAAGCCGGTCCTGGTCGGCCTGGTGGCGTTGTTCGTGCTGGGCAACCTGCTCTCCGCCATCGCCCCGAACTACCCGGTGATGCTGCTCGGGCGGATCGTCGCGGCGTTGTGCCACGGTTCGTTCTTCGGCATCGGCTCGCTGGTCGCGCGCAGTCTGGTCGCGCCGCAGAAGAAGTCCCAGGCCGTGGCGGTGATGTTCGCCGGGCTGACGGTCGCGAACGTGCTGGGCGTGCCGTTCGGGGCGCTGGTCGGTGAGCGCTGGGGCTGGCGGGCGGCGTTCTGGGCGGTCACCGCGATCGGCGTGCTGGCGCTGGCGGGGATCGCCGCGCTGGTGCCGGCGTGGGCGGGCCGGGTGCATCCGGCCACCGGGACGGAACCGGTCCCGGGCGGGCCGGCGGCGACTGCCGGCGGGCCGGACCCGGTCCCGCCCGGCGGCCTGCGGGCGCAGGTGCGGGCCTTCCGGTCCTGGCAGGTCTGGCTGACGCTGGCGGCCACCGCGCTCAGCTACGGCGGGATGTTCGGTGCGTTCAGCTACATCGCCTACACGTTCACCGAGGTCAGCGGCTTCGCCTCGGCGGACGTCGCCTGGCTGCTGATGGTCTACGGCGTCGGACTGGTCGTCGGCAACCTGGTCGGCGGGCGGGCGGCCGACCGCGACCGTGACCGTGCCCTGGTCCTCGCCCTGCTCGCACTCACCCTCACCCTGGCCCTGTTCGGGTTGCTGGCCGGCAGCGCGACCGCCTCGGTCGTCCTGGTGTTCGTGATGGGGGTGACCGGGTTCGCCAGCGTGCCCGGGATGATCACGCGTGTCACCGACTTCGCGCACGGAGCGGCACTGGCGGCCAGCGCCAACGTGTCCGCGTCCAACGTCGGCAACGCCCTCGGCGCCTGGCTCGGAGGCCTCGCCATCACCGCGGGCCTGGGCTACACCTCACCGCTCTACGTCGGCGCCGGCATCGCCCTGCTGTCCACGGTCGTCATGGTCATCGCAGCCCG
>NZ_WWIQ01000009.1:49820-66570 GCF_009862985.1 Streptomyces sp. SID5464
CGTCATGGTCATCGCAGCCCGCCGGGCCAGGTCTGCCCATGTGGCGGACCGTGTCCCCACGCCGTAATTCGGTTCCGGGGATGAGCCCGCACACCTACCGTGGCCACATGCAGCCGAAGATATCGAGCCTCGCCGACCGCCCGGACATGCTGGAGCGGGTCGTCGGGATGGCGGACAGCTGGCCGGAGTTCGCGATCCAGGACCTCGTCGGTGCCGCGCACTTCCCGCGGATCGCCGCCGAACTCCCCGAGTACGTCCTGTTCGCCGAGGACGAGCAGGGTGAGGTCGTCGCGAACGGCTTCAGCGTGCCCTTCGCCCTGCAGGCCGAGGGCCGTGGCCAACTGCCCGCGAACGGCTGGGACACGGTCCTCGTGTGGGCGTTCTCCGACCTGCGCCGCGGGGTCCGCCCCGACACCGTCAGCGCGATCTCGATCTCCGTCGCCCCGCACGCCCAGGGCCGGGGCCTGTCCGCGTCGATGCTCTCGGCCATGCGGGACAACGCCCGGGCGCGCGGCTTCGGGGAGGTCGTCGCCCCCGTCCGCCCCAACGCCAAGCACCTGGAACCGCACACGCCCATCGAGGAGTACGCGCACCGGGTCCGTCCCGACGGCCTGCCCCAGGACCCGTGGCTGCGGGTGCACGCCCGGGCCGGTGCCACGATCGACTCCGTGGCACCGGCGTCGATGACGGTGGCCGCCTCACTGGCGGACTGGCGCCGCTGGACTGGGCTGCCCTTCGACACCCGGGGCGACATCGAGGTGCCCGGCGCCCTGGTGCCGGTGCGCTGCGAGCCGGAGCGCGGGTACGCGGTGTACGTCGAGCCCAACGTGTGGATGCGGCACCTCCTGTGACCCGGCGGCGGGGCCGCCGCACAGCTCCCTCACGACCCGTAGGCCGGCTGGCCCGCCACCGCGGCGAGTTCCGGAGCGTCGACCTCGCCGCCTGGCTGCCCTTCATCGCGCTCAGCGACTTCCAGGGACAGCCCGGCGGGACACCGTTCCCCGGCGGTCCCTACGCGGCGGGGTCTCCACGTCACGCTCCTCGCCGTCGGGCTGCCGGCGGCGGCGATCCGGGCGCAGGAGCGCAGGAGCGCTCAGGCACCGGGAGGGGGACGCATCACCCCCCCGAACGCGGTCCCCTCCCGGCCCGGTCCGCGCGGCGGTGCCGGAAGTCCCGGTGAATCGTTGGTCGAATGGGTTGGCCTGAGCTCGGCCACTGCCTACCATCGATCACCGCAAGACCTTGTGCACCGTCGCACAATCTCCTCGGGAGGTCTCCTTGCACCGCCGCCGTCGCACCGCGTTCGTCCTCACTGCCGCGATCGCCGCCGCGGCGCCGCTTCTCACCGCCTGCGGCAACGACGCGCATCCCGGCGCGGCGGCCGTGGTGGGCGGCCAGCGGATCACCGTCTCCCAGCTGGAGGACAGGGTCGACGAGGTTCGCGCGGCCCAGCGGGCGGCCGTGCGGGACGAGGCCCAGTACCAGCAGGCCATCGCCGGGACCGGCACGCTCACCCGTGACACCCTGCACACCATGATCCTCGACCGGGTGCTGCACCGCGCCGCGCAGGACGCCGGTGTGACCGTCACCCGCAGGGAGATCCAGGAGATGCGGTCCGGGCTGGAGGAGCAGGCCGGCGGCGCCAAGGCCCTGGAGACGACCTGGCTCCAGCAGTACGGCATCCCGCCGCAGCGCCTCGAGGAGAACCTCCGCCTCCAGCTGGAGGCCCAGAAGCTCGCGCAGAAACTCGGCACCGACACCAACCGCCCCGAGTTCTGGAAGGCCCTGTCGGAGGCCTCCAAGGACCTGAACGTCGACCTCAACCCGCGCTACGGCACCTGGGACGTCCAGAAGAGCAGCCGCGCCGACGCGAAGACGCCGTGGGTGCGGGACGTGTCGGCGGCCCAGGCGCAGCAGAGCATGTAGGGGCGACGCCCCACATGCCCCCGGGGTGCACGGGCGGAGGCCTGTGGACGATTTCCGGGGCTGCCGGCGGCGTGGGATAGCTTCGAATCGTGAACGCCAACAGCCCCGAAGCCACCCCGCGGCCCGGCGAGGCCGGCCCCGGCACGGCCGCCACCGCCGTCCCCGGCCGCATCGTCCTGCTCACCACCAGTCACCGCGTCGCCCCCGGACTGCTGTCCTGGCCCGCCTGGCAGGCACTGCACGCGGCCGACCAGGTGCTGTGCGCGGACGGCGCGCACCCGCAGCTGCCGTATCTGCGCGAGGCGGGGATCACCGTCGACGAGGCGTCCCCGACGGCCCAGGAGCTGGTCGACGCCTGCGCCGGCGGCCGCACGGTGGTCGTCGTGGCGACGGGCGAGGGCGAGCCGACCCTGACGGACGGCCTGGCCCGCCTCGCCGGCACCGGCCGCGTCGCCATGCCCGAGCTGGAGCTGCTCCCCGCCTCCTACGACCTGCCGGGCGCCCGCCTCCTCGACCTCGTCCAGGTCATGGACCGCATCCGCGCCGAGTGCCCGTGGTCGTCCCAGCAGACCCACAAGGGCCTGGCCAAGTACGGCATCGAGGAGGCGTACGAACTCGTCGAGGCGATCGAGGAGGGCGACCGCGACGAACTGCGCGAGGAGCTCGGTGACGTCCTCCTCCAGGTCGTCTTCCACGCCCGGATCGCCGAGGAGGGCCGCCCGGAAGACGGGGCGGACCCCTTCTCCATCGACGACGTCGCCGCCGGCATCGTCGCCAAGCTGATCCACCGCCACCCGCATGTCTTCGGCGACGAGACGGCCACCACGCCCGAGGAGGTCAAGGCGCACTGGCTGCGCACCAAGGCGGTCGAGAAGCAGCGCACCTCGATCACCGAGGGCATCCCCCTCGGCCAGCCCGGCCTGGCCCTCGCCGCCAAGCTGGCGTCACGCGCCCGCGCCGCGAACCTGGACATACCACTCCCGCCCGTCGAGGGCATCGGCTACGAGCTGCTGGCCCTGGCGGTCCGCGCCGAATCGGAGGGCGTCGACCCGGAGGCGGCCCTGAGAGCGGCGGCCCGCGCCTACCGGGACGCGATCAGGGAGGCTGAGGACGGCTGAGACCGAGAGCCGGGAGCGGAGGACGGCTGGACCGGCCGAGGGAGGGGAGGGGCGAGGAGCCGGATACCGTCGGGGAGTGACCGACCAGCCCCAGCCCAGCACCCCTGCCGCCGCTCCCGACCTCTTCACCTGGGAGTTCGCGAGCAACCCCTACCCCGCCTACGCCTGGCTCCGCGAGCACGCCCCCGTGCACCGCACCAAGCTGCCCAGCGGCGTGGAGGCCTGGCTGGTCACGCGGTACGCCGATGCCAAGCAGACGCTAGCCGACCACCGGCTCTCCAAGAACCCGGCGCATCACGACGAACCCGCGCACGCCAAGGGCAAGACCGGGATCCCCGGGGAGCGCAAGGCCGAGCTGATGACGCATCTGCTCAACATCGACCCGCCGGACCACACCCGGCTGCGGCGGCTCGTGTCCAAGGCGTTCACGCCCCGCCGGGTCGCCGAGTTCGCGCCGCGGGTGCAGGAGCTCACCGACGGGCTCATCGACGGGTTCGCGGAGAAGGGGTCCGCCGACCTCATCCACGAGTTCGCCTTCCCGCTCCCCATCTACGCCATCTGCGACCTGCTCGGCGTCCCTCGCGAGGACCAGGACGACTTCCGCGACTGGGCGGGAATGATGATCCGTCACCAGGGCGGGCCCAGGGGCGGCGTGGCGCGGTCCGTGAAGAAGATGCGCGGCTACCTCGCCGACCTCATCCACCGCAAGCGCGAGGCGCTGCCCACCGAGCCCGCCCCCGGCGAGGACCTCATCTCCGGTCTCATCCGCGCCTCCGACCACGGTGAGCACCTCACCGAGAACGAGGCGGCGGCCATGGCCTTCATCCTGCTGTTCGCCGGGTTCGAAACGACCGTGAACCTGATCGGCAACGGCACCTACGCCCTGCTCACCCACCCCGAGCAGCGCGCGCGCCTCCAGGCGTCCCTGGCCGCCGGGGAGACCGGCCTCCTGGAGACCGGCGTCGAGGAGCTCCTGCGCTACGACGGCCCCGTCGAACTCGCCACGTGGCGGTTCGCCACGCAGCCGCTCACCATCGGCGGGCAGCACATCGCGACCGGCGACCCGGTCCTCGTCGTCCTGGCCGCCGCCGACCGGGATCCGGAGCGGTTCGCGGATCCGGACGTGCTCGACCTCGCCCGCCGCGACAACCAGCACCTCGGCTACGGCCACGGCATCCACTACTGCCTCGGCGCCCCGCTCGCCCGACTGGAGGGCCAGACCGCGCTCGCCGCGCTCCTCACCCGACTCCCGGACCTGCGGCTCGCGGCGGACCCGGCCGAGCTGAGATGGCGCGGCGGCCTCATCATGCGCGGGCTGCGCACCCTGCCGGTGGAGTTCTCACCGGCCCGAAGGTGACACGCCGTCAGACCTGTGATCTTCACGTGATCTGCGCGGCATGAACTTGTGACAAGTGATCGTCTGCCGATACGTTCACCCATCATCAGCGCGGCCCGGGGGGTCCTGCGCCGCGCCGGTCACTGCTGTCTCGCGAAAGGTCTCCGTATGCTCTCCGGGAACGGTCGGCACCGTCGCCCCCGCCAGGCTCCGGCTCTCCTCGTCGCGGCCGGGGTGACCGGCTCCGCCATCGCGATCCCGCTCCTCGGAGCCTCCGGCGCCAGCGCGGCCGACGGCACGACCTGGGACCGGGTCGCGGACTGCGAGACCGGCGGCGCCTGGAGCCAGAACAGCGGCAACGGATACTTCGGCGGCCTCGCGTTGTCCCAGGAGGACTGGGAGAACCACGGCGGTCTCGACTACGCCCCGAGCGCCGACCTGGCCAGCCGCTCCCAGCAGATAGCCGTGGCCGAGAGAATCCTCGCCGACCAGGGGGTCGGTGCGTGGCGCACCTGCGGGCTGCTCTCCGGCCTCCAGCAGGACAAGGACTCGGGCACGTCCGACTCGTCCAGCTCCTCCGACTCGTCCGCTCCGACGGACTCACCCGGACTGCTCGACTCCTCCGAGTCATCCGAGTCGTCCGGGTCATCCTCTTCGTCTTCTTCGCCCTCTTCGTCGTCTCCGTCCCCATCGTCGTCCCCTGACGGGCAGTCGACCTCGGAGGGTGACACCGCCAAGTCCGACAAGTCATCCGATTCTGCCGATTCCTCGACGCGGGACCAGTCGCAGGACCAGGAGTCCGGCAGCTCCCCGTCGACCGCCGCCGAGAGTGACGAACCCGACAAGTCCCGGCAGGGCGACGGCTCTTCGGCGCTCTCCGGAACCGGAACCGACAGCGCCTCCGGCCGCCACCGCGGCCCCAGCGCCGACGAGGACACCGGGGCCGAGGACGGCCGTACGTCCGGAGCCGCCGGACGGCACGCCTCGCGCGGCGGCGAGGCCTCTCGGGAGGCGACGGACGGCTCCTACACCGTCCGCCCCGGCGACAGCCTCTGGTCCATCGCGAACTCCCTTGACCTCAGCGGCGGGTGGCACGCGCTCTACGCCGGGAACGAGACGGCCGTCGGCGCCGACCCGAACCTCATCCGCCCCGGTCAGAAGCTCACGGTAAGGGTCGAAGCGGACGACGAGTAGCCGGTGGGGCAGTCCGGAAACGGCGGCGGAAGTCACCCCGAAACCGTGCGAGTTCACGTCACCGTTCGCGCCGAATGTCCCTTATAAGCGCGGTGAGAGATAGATCTCAGAAGCCCTGATCGTCTTTGAAATTCCGCGGATCGCGTGTCTACGGTCATGACCGCTCGCCACCGCGAGCCCCGGCTGCCGCAACGCCGAATCCTGCCAGCGGCCGCACGGGAACAGTCGTCGCGTCAAGCGCCGTAGGCAGGAGCGGGGGACCCAAGGTAAGTGCCGGGCCCGGCGGTTGAGGCAACTCGACGGCAGGGCTCCGGCTTGGGGTGAAGCCGTGTCCCGGGAGGGACGCGGCCGGGCAACTCAACCGGCCCGAACCCGACAGCTCACCTCGCAGGCGTCGGTGAGGGGATCTCTCCATGCTGTTTTCCGGCAAGGGCACGCACCGCCGTCCGTCCAAGGCCTCTCGGGTCATCGCCATCGCCGGTGTCACCGGTGCCGCCGTCGCCGCCCCGCTGATGGCGGCCGGCAACGCCTCCGCCGCCACCGCCTCCGAGTGGGACGCCGTCGCCCAGTGCGAGTCCGGCGGCAACTGGTCCATCAACACCGGCAACGGCTACTACGGCGGTCTGCAGTTCTCCGCCTCCACCTGGTCCGGCTACGGCGGCACCAAGTACGCCTCCACCGCCGACCAGGCCACCAAGGAGCAGCAGATCGAGATCGCCGAGAAGGTCCTCGCGAGCCAGGGCAAGGGTGCCTGGCCGGTCTGCGGCAAGGGTCTGTCGAGCGCCGGCTACAGCGGCGGCTCCGCGCAGAGCAGCGGTTCCACGGAGACCCGCCAGACCGAGCAGCAGCCGGCCTCCCGCTCCGAGGAGCGCCCGGCGCAGACCCAGAAGAGCCAGAAGACCGTCACCACCCCGACCGGCAAGAAGGTCAAGAAGGGTGACGGCGAGTACAAGGTCGTCAAGGGCGACACCCTCAGCTCGATCGCGACCGAGCACAAGGTCAAGGGCGGCTGGGAGAAGCTGTTCGAGCTGAACAAGGACATCATCACGGACGCCAACCTGATCTACCCGGGCCAGCAGCTGCACCTGAAGTAAGCGGCGGCCCCCCGGTCCCCACGGGCCCCCGCCCCGGTGCGTCGTCCCCCGTACGCACCGGGGCGGGGTTTTTTCTGCCGGTCTTTGCGATCCGGCTTTGTTCCGTTCGGAAACAATTTACTCTCGGTTCTGTCCATGGGGTGGGCGACCCGGTGGCCGATCGCCCGGAGCCGGTTAGGCTCATGTCGCGAGCCACCGCGGCCCGCGCCTCGCCGGGTCCACGCGGCCCGCGTACCCGCGTCACATGAAGAAGGAGATGCTCGTGCCGTCCATCGACGTCGTCGTAGCCCGGGAAATCCTGGACTCCCGAGGCAACCCCACGGTCGAGGTCGAGGTCGGCCTCGACGACGGCAGCACCGGTCGTGCCGCCGTCCCGTCCGGCGCCTCCACGGGCGCCTTCGAGGCCATCGAGCTGCGCGACGGCGACTCGAACCGCTACCTCGGCAAGGGTGTGGAGAAGGCCGTCCTCGCGGTCATCGAGCAGATCGGCCCGGAGCTGGTCGGCTACGACGCCACCGAGCAGCGCCTGATCGACCAGGCGATGTTCGACCTGGACGCCACCGACAACAAGGGCTCCCTCGGCGCCAACGCCATCCTCGGCGTCTCGCTCGCCGTCGCCCACGCCGCCTCCGAGGCCAGCGACCTGCCGCTGTTCCGCTACCTGGGCGGCCCGAACGCGCACCTGCTGCCGGTGCCGATGATGAACATCCTGAACGGCGGCTCGCACGCCGACTCCAACGTGGACATCCAGGAGTTCATGATCGCCCCGATCGGCGCGGAGTCCTTCTCCGAGGCCCTGCGCTGGGGCGCCGAGGTCTACCACACGCTGAAGAAGGTCCTGAAGTCCAAGGGCCTGGCCACCGGCCTCGGCGACGAGGGCGGCTTCGCCCCGAACCTCGGCTCCAACCGCGAGGCCCTCGACCTCATCCTCGAGGCGATCAACGAGGCCGGCTACACCCCCGGCGAGCAGATCGCCCTCGCCCTCGACGTCGCCGCGTCCGAGTTCTACAAGGACGGCGTCTACACCTTCGAGGGCAAGGAGCGCTCGGCGGCCGAGATGACCGAGTACTACGCGGAGCTCGTCGACGCGTACCCGCTCGTCTCCATCGAGGACCCGCTGTTCGAGGACGACTGGGAGGGCTGGAAGACCATCACCGACAAGCTCGGTGACAAGGTCCAGCTCGTCGGCGACGACCTGTTCGTCACCAACCCCGAGCGCCTGGCCCGCGGCATCGAGGAGGGCGCGGCCAACGCGCTCCTGGTCAAGGTCAACCAGATCGGTTCGCTCACCGAGACCCTGGACGCCGTCGAGCTGGCCCAGCGCAACGGCTTCAAGTGCATGATGTCCCACCGCTCCGGCGAGACCGAGGACGTCACCATCGCCGACCTGGCCGTCGCCACCAACTGCGGCCAGATCAAGACCGGCGCCCCGGCCCGCTCCGAGCGCGTCGCCAAGTACAACCAGCTGCTGCGCATCGAGGAGATCCTCGACGACGCGGCGGTGTACGCCGGCCGCAGCGCCTTCCCGCGCTTCAAGGGCTGATCGCCGAAAGGCCCGACCCGTAAGAGGCAGCGTCGTACGTACGTCCCCGTACTCGGTCCCGTACCGTGTCCGGGGACGTACGCGCGTATGACGGCGGAGCGGGAGGCGGACAGACATGGCCGTGAAGGACCGGGACCGGTTCTCCACCGCGACCAGGATCCGGTTGCTCGGTGAGCAGACCGCGGCCCGGGTCTACCGCTCCCAGACCAAGCGCCAGGCCCGCCGCTCCCGGCTGACCGGCCGGGCCGCGCTGCTCGCCCTGGTGATGTGCTCGCTGATCGTGGCTCTGGCCTACCCCATGCGGGAGTACGTCTCGCAGCGCGCCGAGATCGACGACCTCCAGCGTGAACAGCAGCAGGCCCGGCAGCGCGTCGAACGGCTGCGCGACCAGAAGGCGCGCTGGCAGGACGACGCGTACGCGGAGCAGCAGATCCGGCAGCGGTTGCACTACGTCATGCCGGGGGAGACGGGGTTCATCGTCGTCGACCCGCACGCGGCGGAGCAGTCGCACGCCGACCTCGGGGCGGCCGACCGCCCCTGGTACTCGAACGTCTGGGACGGGGTCGACAAGGCCGACGCCTCCGACCGGTGACCCGGACCCCAGCCAGTGACCTGAACCCAGAAAGACAGCCTGAACACAGTCATGGAAACGCCCCCGCCGACCACCCCGCGCACCGAGCCCACCGACGCGGACGTCGAGGCCTTCAAGCAGCAGCTCGGCCGGCCCCCGCGCGGCCTGCGCGCGATCGCGCACCGGTGCCCGTGCGGGCAGCCCGACGTCGTCGAGACGGCCCCCCGGCTGCCCGACGGCACGCCCTTCCCCACGCTGTACTACCTGACGTGCCCGAAGGCGAACTCGGCCATCGGCACGCTGGAGGCGAACGGCGTGATGAAGGAGATGACCGAGCGGCTGGCCTCGGACCCGGAGCTTGCGGCGGCGTACCGGGCGGCCCACGAGGACTACATCAGGCGCCGTGACGAGATCGAGGAGCTGAAGGACTTCCCGAGCGCGGGCGGCATGCCGGACCGGGTGAAGTGCCTGCACGTGCTGGTGGCGCACTCGCTGGCCGCGGGGCCGGGAGTGAACCCGCTGGGCGACGAGGCCCTCGCCATGCTGCCCGAGTGGTGGCGCAAGGGCGCCTGCGTGACGACCGCCGAGGAGGACGCCCAGTGACCCGTGTCGCCGCTGTGGACTGCGGTACGAACTCCATCCGGCTCCTGGTCGCCGACGCCGACCCCGGGACCGGCGAGCTGACCGACCTGGACCGCCGTATGACGATCGTCCGGCTCGGGCAGGGCGTCGACCGCACCGGCCGGCTCGCCCCCGAGGCGCTCCAGCGGACCTTCGCGGCCTGCCGCGAGTACGCCGGGATCATCAAGGAGCACGGGGCGGAGCGGCTGCGGTTCGTGGCCACCTCCGCCTCCCGGGACGCCGAGAACCGGGACGAGTTCGTGCGCGGCGTGCTGGACATCCTGGGCGTCGAGCCCGAGGTGATCTCCGGGGACCAGGAGGCCGAGTTCTCCTTCACCGGCGCCACCAAGGAGCTCGCCGGGCGCGACCACCTGCCCAAGCCCTACCTCGTCGTGGACATCGGCGGCGGCTCGACCGAGTTCGTCGTCGGCGACGACCAGGTGCGCGCGGCCCGCTCGGTGGACATCGGCTGTGTCCGCATGACCGAGCGGCACCTGGTCCGGGACGGGGTGGTGAGCGACCCGCCCACGGAGCAGCAGATCGCGGCCATGCGGGCGGACATCGAGGCCGCCCTCGACCTGGCCGAGGAGACGGTCCCGCTGCGTGAGGCCCGCACGCTGGTCGGCCTGGCCGGGTCCGTGACGACCGTGTCGGCGATCGCCCAGGAGCTGCCCGAGTACGACTCGGCCGCCATCCACCACTCCCGTGTCTCCCACGACCGGGTCCGCGAGATCACCGAGTGGCTGCTGCGCTCCACGCACGCCGAGCGCGCGGCGGTGCCCTCCATGCACCCGGGCCGGGTCGACGTGATCGGGGCGGGGGCCCTCGTACTGCTGTCGATCATGGAGCGGATCGGCGCGGAGGAGGTCGTGGTCAGCGAGCACGACATCCTCGACGGCATCGCGTGGTCGGTCGCGTAGCCCGCTTCTGAGCAGGCATGGATCACGAATGAGCGCGTCCCGGGGGGTTCGGGCGACCCCCCGGCGACAGCCCGCCGGAAAAGTTCGTGAAGTTCTTCACAAGGAATTCGGCCCTCCCGGGCGATCGGAGGGGCCCCGTTGACCCGTCCGGGGGCTGAACAGGCCTTTGAACATGTTCAGAAGCATGGTATGGAGGTGTCCACCGAGGTGCTCGAAGCGGCACCCCGGGAGGGCCTCACGGAGGCTCCTCGGGTGCAGAGAGGCAGCTCACGCGGCATTGACAACGGTCAGGGGTGCACAAAGGAGCCCGGTTGTCACCATGACATGGATCACGCGGGCCGCGGAGGATAACACACCCCCCACCCGAGCTTGTGAAGGGGCGCACGAGCCACCCCCCTGAAGCGGGTGGATACTCGATGGCATGAGCACCACGGAGCGTCCCAGGATCCTCGTAGTAGGCGGTGGGTACGTAGGCCTGTACGCAGCTCGGCGCATCCTCAAGAAGATGCGTTACGGAGAGGCGACCGTCACGGTCGTCGACCCCCGGTCGTACATGACCTACCAGCCCTTCCTCCCCGAAGCCGCCGCCGGCAACATCTCCCCGCGCCACGTCGTCGTCCCGCTGCGACGCGTGCTGCCGAAGGCGGAGGTCCTCACCGGCCGGGTCACCAGCATCGACCAGGACCGCAAGGTCGCCTCGATCGCCCCGCTCGTCGGCGAGGCGTACGAGCTGCCCTTCGACTACCTGGTCGTCGCGCTCGGCGCGGTCTCCCGCACCTTCCCGATCCCCGGCCTCGCCGAGCAGGGCATCGGCATGAAGGGCATCGAGGAGGCCATCGGCCTGCGCAACCACGTCCTCGAGCAGCTCGACAAGGCCGACTCCACCACCGACGAGGAGATCCGCCGCAAGGCGCTCACCTTCGTCTTCGTGGGCGGCGGCTTCGCCGGTGCGGAGACCATCGGCGAGGTCGAGGACATGGCCAGGGACGCGGCGAAGTACTACAAGAACGTGTCCCGTGAGGACATGCGCTTCATCCTCGTCGACGCCGCCGACAAGATCCTCCCCGAGGTCGGCCCCAAGCTCGGCAAGTACGGCAAGGAGCACCTCGAGGGCCGCGGTGTCGAGGTCTACCTGTCCACCTCCATGGACTCCTGCGTCGACGGCCACGTGGTGCTGAAGAACGGCCTCGAGGTCGACTCCAACACGATCGTCTGGACCGCCGGCGTCAAGCCCAACCCGGTCCTCTCCCGCTACGGCCTGCCCCTCGGGCCCCGCGGCCACGTCGACTGCGAGACCACCCTCCAGGTCAAGGGCACGGACTACATCTGGGCCGCGGGCGACAACGCCCAGGTCCCGGACCTCGTCGGCCGCAAGGCGGGCAACGAGAACGCCTGGTGCCCGCCGAACGCGCAGCACGCGCTGCGTCAGGCCCGCGTCCTCGGCGACAACGTCCTGTCCGGCATGCGGGGCTTCCCGCAGAAGGACTACTCCCACGCCAACAAGGGCGCGGTGGCCGGTCTCGGCCTCCACAAGGGCGTGGCGATGATCGTCATGGGCAAGATGAAGATCAAGCTCAAGGGCCGTCTCGCCTGGTACATGCACCGTGGCTACCACGGTCTGGCGATGCCGACCTGGAACCGCAAGATCCGCGTCTTCGCCGACTGGACGCTCGGCATGTTCCTCAAGCGCGAGGTCGTCTCGCTCGGCGCGATCGAGACGCCGCGCGAGGAGTTCTACGAGGCCGCCAAGCCGGCCCCGGTCGCCGCCGCGCCGAAGGAGAAGGCCGAGTCCAAGGCCAAGGAGAAGACCGAGGAGAAGGCCAAGGCCTCCTGACCTCCGGTCGGTCACCTGCCTGACGAAGGACCTGATCGAAGGACCTCCACCGAAGGACCTCCCGCCATCCGTGGTGCGGGAGGTCCTTCGGCGTTCCCGCGCCGTCCCGCGCCGCCGCGCCGTTCCTTCGGAGTGGTGGTTTTGCCCAGACATGACGCGTGCCGGGGACTGCGCCGAGGCCCCGCAGATGTTTACGTGGTGTCGGACATTCCGGGATTCCTCATCACGGAGGTGTACACCATGGCAGACGCCGCGCCGCGGCTCCAGGGCCTCTTCGCACAGTTGCTGGGAGCACCGCTTCCCGTGCGCATCCGCGCCTGGGACGGTTCGCAGGCGGGCCCGCCGGGCGCGCCGACCCTGGTCGTACGCAACCGCCGCGCTCTGCGCCGCCTGCTGTGGAAGCCGGGCGAACTCGGCCTGGCCAGGGCCTGGGTGGCGGGCGATCTCGACATCGACGGCGACCTCTACACCACCCTCGACCTGCTGGCCGGTCACATCTGGGAGCGCGACGAGGACGCCCGCACCCTCGCCCAGGCCCTGCGTGACCCCGAGGTCCGCGCCGCTGTACGCGGGCTCGTCAAGCTCGCCGGGACCCCGCTGCCGCCCGCCCCGCCCCGCGAGGAGGCCCGCAGCCCCCGCCGCCACCTGCACACCAAGCGCAGCGACAGACGGGCCATCAGCCACCACTACGACGTCGGCAACGACTTCTACGAGATCGTCCTCGGCCCGTCCATGGTGTACTCCTGCGCCTACTGGCCCAGCCCCGACAGCACCCTCGAACAGGCCCAGCACGACAAGCTCGAACTCGTCTGCCGCAAGCTCGGCCTGAAGCCCGGTCAGCGGCTCCTCGACGTCGGCTGCGGCTGGGGTTCCATGGCGATCCACGCCGCCCGGGAGCACGGCGTGAGCGTCGTCGGTGTCACGCTCTCCCAGGAGCAGGCGGCGTACGCCCGCAAGCGCGTCGCCGACGAGGGACTCACCGACAAGGTCGAGATCCGTGTCCAGGACTACCGCGACGTCCGTGACGGGCCCTACGACGCGATCTCCTCCATCGGCATGGCCGAACACGTCGGCGCCGAGCGGTACCTGGAGTACGCCACCGGCCTGCACGAGCTGCTCAAGCCCGGCGGGCGGCTCCTCAACCACCAGATCGCCCGCCGCCCGCAGCGGGACGAGACGGCGTACAGCGTCGACGCCTTCATCGACTCCTACGTCTTCCCCGACGGCGAGCTCCAGCCCGTCGGCGCCACCGTCGCCATGCTGGAGCGCGCCGGGTTCGAGGTGCGCGACGTCGAGTCGATCCGCGAGCACTACGCCCTCACCCTGCGGCAGTGGGTCGCCCGGCTGGAGGCCGGCTGGCAGCGTGCCGTCCAGCTCGCCAGCCCCGGCCGGGCCCGCGTCTGGCGCCTGTACATGGCCGCCTCCGCGCTCGCCTTCGAGCGCAACCGCATCGGCGTCAACCAGGTCCTCGCCGTGCGGACGTCTGAGTCCGGGGCGTCGGGCATGCCGCTGCGCGCCCGCACCTGGAACTGAGAACGACGAAGAGCCCCCTTTCCCACGGGCGGGAAAGGGGGCCCTCGGGCGTCCGGTGCTACTCCGCCTTGATCGCCTCCAGCATGTTCAGCCGGGCCGCCCGCCGGGCCGGCCACAGCGCGGCGAGCACACCGACCGTCGCGGCCAGCAGCAGGAAGACGCCGATCCGCGCCCACGGCAGGATCAGTTCGTAGGTCGCCAGCTTCGTGGCCAGCAGCTCACCGGCCGCCCAGCCGAAGAACACGCCCAGGCCGATGCCCAGCACCGCGCCGAACAGGGAGATCACCAGGGATTCCAGGCGGACCATCCGCTTGATGCCCTTGCGGTCCAGGCCGATCGCCCGGAGCATGCCGATCTCCTGGGAGCGCTCGAAGACCGACATGGCCAGGGTGTTGATGACGCCGAGGACCGCCACGATCACCGCCATCGCGAGCAGGCCGTAGACCATGTTCAGCATCAGCGTGAACATCTGCGCGATCTCGTTGGAGATGTCGTCCTTGGACTGCACCTTGATGGCCGGGTTGGTGCCGAGGGCCTTCTCCAGCCTGTCCTGCACCGCGCCGGACGCGCCGTCGGAGGTCTTCACCATGACCTTCATGTTGTACGGGTCCGCCACGTGCGGGGCGAGGGTCCTCTCGTCGAGCAGGATGCCACTGAGGAAGTCGTTGCTCTCGTAGGTCCCGGCGACCGTCAGCCGCTGCTTCTTGTCGTCCTCGTAGGAGACGGTGAACGAGGAACCGGCCTGCCAGCCGTAGGACTTGGCGGTCTCGCTGTCCACGACGACGTCGGTGCCGCCGACCTTGAAGGAGCCCTCGTCGACCTTCGGGCCGACCAGGTCGCCGATCGCGGCGCCGTTGACGCCGGTCAGGTACTCGGTCCGGCCGTCGATCCGGGAATCGGCGTTGAGCATCGGGCTGGTGGCAGTGACGTCACCGGCCTGCTTCAGCTTCTTCTCGACGTCCGGCGACAGCGCATTGCCGTTCGCCATGGACACCACGTAGTCAGCCTTGATCGACGACGACGCCATCTTCTCGATGGCCTGCTGGAGGCTGCCCGCCATCACCGTCATGCCGGTGATCAGGGTCAGGCCGATCATCAGCGCGGAGGCGGTGGCGGCCGTACGGCGCGGGTTGCGCACCGAGTTCTGGCGGGCCAGCTTGCCGGAGACACCGAAGGCGCGCAGCACCGGCGCGGCGGCGGCGATCATCGGGCGGGACAGCAGCGGGGTCAGGATGAACACGCCGATGATCAGCAGCACCGCGCCGAGGCCCATGGGCAGCTGGCCGTCCGAGCCGTCCATCGTCGTGGCCACGAGGACCACCGCGATGCCCGCGCCCGAGACCAGCGCGCCCAGCGTGTTGCGCAGCACCAGCGACCTGGTCGTGGCCTTGGCGTGCACGCTGTTCATGGCCGCCACCGGCGGGATCTTCGCGGCCCGGCGGCCCGGCAGCCACGCCGCGAGCATGGTCACCACGATGCCGACCGCGAGCGCGGCGACGATCGTGGTGGGCTTGACGACCAGTGGCCCGTCGGGCACGGACCCGCCGAACGTCCCCATCAGGGAGCGCAGTCCGGCTCCGATGCCGATGCCCGCGACCAGACCGGCCACGGCGGCGACCGCCCCGACCACGAACGCCTCGATCAGCACCGACCGCGTCACCTGCCGGCGCGAGGCGCCGACCGCCCGCATCAGCGCCAGTTCCCTGGTGCGCTGGGCGACCAGCATCGTGAAGGTGTTGGCGATGATGAACGTGCCGACGAACAGGGCGATACCGGCGAAGACCAGCAGGGCCGTCTGCATCCCGCTCATCGACTCGGCGATCGACTTGGCCTGGTCGTCGGCGAGCTGCTTGCCGGTGGTGGTCGAGACGGTGCCCTTGGGCAGCGCCTCGTCCAGCTGCGCCTTCAGCGCGGCCTGCGTGACGCCCGGCTTCGCCTTGACGTCGATCTGGTCGTAGACGCCCGCCTTGCCGAACAGCTTCTGGGCGGTCGCCGTGTCGAACAGGGTGAGGCTGCCGCCGGCCGCGACGTTGCCGTCGTCGGTGGTGAAGATGCCGGTGATCCGCGGGGTCAGGACAGGCCCGTCGACCGACATCCGCACGGTGTCGCCGACCCTGTAGCCGGCGCGCTTCGCCGTCTCGGAGTCGATGAGGATCTCGCCCGGCCCCTTGGGGGCGTGCCCGCTGACCAGGGGGTAACGCGGGTCCTTGGCGCCCCAGTAGTTGCCGCCCTGCGACTGGAAGCCCTCGCCGATCAGCTTGCCGTCCTTGTCGGCGACGGCGGTGAAGCCCTGCACGACCCCGATGGCGGACGCGGCCCCGGGGACCCGCTCACTCTTGTCGAGGGTGGCCCGGGTCAGGTCGTGGAGCTTGCCGACCCGGTCGCCCTGGGCGTCCTGGTAGTCCGCCGTCATGGCGACGTCGACCTGGTCGAAGCCCTTGGCGGAACTCTTCTGGAAGGCGTCGGAGACGGTGTTGGTGAAGACCAGGGTTCCCGACACGAAGGCCACGCCGAGCATCACGGCGAGGACGGTCATCAGGAGCCGGGCCTTGTGCGCGAGCACGTTGCGCAAGGCGGTACGGAGCATGGGTTTCTTCTTCTCAGTCCTGTCGGTCCTGACGGGGGATCAGCTGGTGCGGCCCTTGGCGTCGAACGCCTTCATGCGGTCCAGGACCGACTCGGCCGTCGGCCCGTACATCTCGTCGACGATCCGGCCGTCCGCGAGGAAGATCACCCGGTCCGCGTAGGCCGCGGCCACCGGGTCGTGGGTCACCATGACCACGGTCTGGCCCAGTTCGCGCACGGAGTTGCGCAGGAAGCCCAGCACCTCGGCGCCCGAGCGCGAGTCGAGGTTTCCGGTGGGCTCGTCCCCGAAGATGATCTCGGGCCGGGAGGCCAGCGCCCGTGCCACGGCGACGCGCTGCTGCTGACCGCCCGACAGCTGGGAGGGCCGGTGGCCGAGCCGGTCCGCCAGACCGACCATCCGGATGACGGAGTCGAGCCACTGCCGGTCCGGCTTGCGGCCCGCGATGTCCATCGGGAGGGTGATGTTCTCCAGGG